>DAOUVA010000444.1 GCA_030667885.1 Phycisphaerae bacterium | reverse complement strand
CCGGAGAAGACATCACGAATCATACCGCCGACAACACCGGTCATAATACCCATAACTACGGCAATACCCGGTGAAATGCCCATGTCCAAGGCTTTCTGCGTTCCCAAAACCGTGAACACAGCCAGACCGAAAGCATCAGCCACCGAAAGCAGCTTGAGCGGCAGGCCGCAAAAGCGAACCAGAAAAAAAGTTACTATCGCTGTTGCAACTGTTACCAGCAGATAGATTGGGGCTGTAACCCAGAAAACAGGAGAAGCACCCAAAATTAAATCGCGCAGAGTGCCGCCGCCAAGAGCAGTTACAGTTGCCAGGACAACAACTCCGAAGAGGTCCATGCGTTTTTTTCCGGCGGCAAGCGAGCCGGTTATTGCAAAAACCGCAACGCCAAAAAGATCCATCACATACAAGAGAGTCTGCATTATAATACTTTCAAAATACGACTTTTACTTATATGGTTTTGGAATAAAATTCCTGCTCTATACCATATAGCAAGCCCCTATTCAGTCCGGTCGGTAATTTCGATAAGATGGAAGCCAAACTGTGTTTGGACGGGACCGTGAACTTTTCCGACTTCTTCACTAAAAACAACATCATCAAATTCCTTGACCATTTGACCCGGTGAAAATTCGCCCAAGTGTCCGCCCTCTTTGTTGGAAGGACATTTCGAGTGTTCCTTAGCGGCTTCGGCAAAATCAGTTCCATCTTCAATTTGTTGTTTGATGCTTTCACATTCTTCCTGTGTCTCAACCAGGATATGACGCGCTGTGGCTTTAACCATGTTTGTCTCCATTCTTAAGGATTAATAGTCGATGAGGTTTATCAATACACCTCATCAGTCGGTTCTGTAAAATCTGATTTCAATCGTGTATCTAACTAAAACCTTATCATTTTGTCAAGAGTGGGGTATTCTATTTCAACTGAATGTCAACCAAAAATCCGATGAAGCTTCTAAATGTAATCTTACGGTCTTATCCAAAGAAGCAGCAAGCCAACGCTTTACCGGAGTGAGTTCTCCTAAAGAAGCAAGGATGTCACTGTCTATATTTTCGGTCTTTTCTTCGGGTTTCCAGAAAGCTCTAAGAGTATTCGAAATAATTTTCAATCTGTCGCGAAGCGGGCTTAGCTCGATATTTCGTTGATGGCAGGCATAAGGTCTGGCTGGGTTAAGGTCTCCGCCTATCGCCTTTAGGAGAGTAGCAATAGCGCCGACGAAATCCCAGTTACAGGGCTCCAGCATATCTATAGCCATTGCAAGCGAAATCTTAGCCTTTCGTCCATCTACGGTATCATGGATGATTGTCTCGGTGGTTTTTTTCACGAAGTCTAAGCTGTCTTTGTAATGTTCGCCTACCGGATTAGCACCCGGCTCGCCATAAGGGCCGAGATCCAGGACTATATTATGATAGGGACGGCTCTTATCCAAAGCTTCTATAATCTTATCGATGATACGCTCAACCTGCCATATTTTTAGGGGTGTTGGAGAGCCTATGCTTCTCAACAGCTCATCTGCGGATATTCCACCAATATCAAGATTAATATTACTAACGGTCGGATCTTTACACCAGCTTGAAAGTATTTGCTGGAAATTCTCCAGCTCTTTTTTACGCTGCGGGGGCCTTTCGTTAGAACGTTCAGGACATCGTCCGGCACCGATAGCTTTGGCAATATACTCGGCTTCTTTTTCGGCTTCGTGATAGCATAATTCGAAACCCATAATAAGCTGCCTTATCTGAATTGTCTCCTCATTCAAAGGAGCAATAGAGTCTTCCATCTTATCGATGTCCAATATCTCAGCGTCAGCTTCTGCGACACAGTTGCACCAGCATGGCCTGGCCGAAACTTTATCTTCATTTGCTTCCTGATTCATTTTGTTCCCTTTCTTTTTAAGCTCAAAGATCCGCTTTTTTTAGTTATCCTGTTGCAAATAACTGAGAAAAATCCGCATGTCTATAGGATAATAATGTCAGAGGAGCAGGATTTGCAAGGTAATAATATGAAAAAAGCCCCAAGTGAAATTTGGGGCTTTATATTGTTTTACGGTAATTAGAGACTTCTATTCCTGGGCTTCTCGCATTTTCTCATAGAACTCAGCGAATTTGTCCTTATCTTTTGTTTTTCGATATGCTATCGCTGAGCGAGGATGCTCGTTCAATATGCCGGTGACCATATAGGGTATTATGTAGCCCCACTCGATATCCTGGCGCATCGGTATTAAGTAGTCCTGTATAACTTTTAAAAGCGGTGTCAGATTGAATTTGGGATTTTTCAGGAAACCGACTAAAAGCTCAAGGCAGCAATTGCCGGGACCGCGGCCGATACCGTATAACGAACCATCGAGATAATTGGCGTTGTGAATGATAGCTTCAATAGTATTGGCGTATGCAAGCTGCTGTTGGTTGTGGCAGTGTATGCCTATTTCTTTTCCGGGCAGATGTTCCTGGTAAAGTTTGACAAGATACTCTATCTGCTCACTGTATAATGCGCCAAAACTATCGACGACGTAAACGATATCGACAGGCGATTTCGCAAGCTGGTCAAGGGCTTCTACGAGGTCAGGCTCAATTTCTCTGGAAATTGCCATAATATTGCAGGTCGTTTCATAGCCGAGGTCGTGACATTTTTTAATAAGCTCTATGGCACTGTCGATATATTTTACATACGTTGCCGCCCGAATCAAATCTACCGGGCTCTCGTCAGCGGGAGCAAAGTGCTGCTCTTTGACGCGATAAGAGTCAACCATTATGCTTACTTTTATATCAGACTCAATTCCCTCGATAACCTTTTTTATCTTATCGTCATCGCAGTATTTCCAGGCTCCATACTCTTCGGGGGGGTAAAGCTCTTTGCTGCTTCGATAACCAAACTCCATATAATCAACACCGCTTTTGGAGACCGCCTGGTACACAGCGCGAACAAACTCGTCGGTGAAATAGTGGTCATTAATAAGTCCGCCATCCCTGATTGTGCAATCAAGTACCTTTATTTGTTCTCTGTACATATACCAACCTTTAACTAATTTTATCTAAAGTTTTTTCAACACTCTTCCGAGAATCTCGGGAGCAACATCAACAGCATATTGTCCATCCGGGCAATACACCTGACCTATGTCATTAAGTAACACGAATCTCGGCCATTTGTTAACAGCCTTTTTATCGTGCTTAATCAGGTCTATGAGGTCTTTTTCGGCTAAATTTCGGGGCAATGTTACCGGAACATCCAGTTTTTCAAGAATTTGCCGGACTCTTTCGAGCCTTTCTGGTGGGGCTAATTTCAATTCAATCTCTATCATGCCGGCAGCGATGATACCGATAGCGACTGCCTCGCCGTGCAGTAATTCGAATCCGCTGGCCGTCTCAACAGCATGTCCGATAGTATGGCCATAGTTTAGAATTCTTCTCTTGTTTTGTTCGCAGGGGTCAATTTCAACCACATCGCCCTTTATTTTGCAGTTAAACTGTGCTACTTTTTCCAGCAGATCCGATTTTCTTTCGAGGACAGCGTCGAGATTGTTTTCAAGAAAATCAAAATATTCACTATCGGCGATAAGGGCATGCTTAACAGATTCAACCAGCCCGGCTCTGAATTGTCTGTCGTCCAGAGTTATCAAAGCTGCGACGTCGATATAAACAGCAGCGGGGTGCCAAAACGCACCGAAAGCGTTTTTGCTTAGGCTCGAATCGACACCGGTTTTGCCGCCCACGGACGAATCTGCCTGGGCGACTGTGGTCGTAGGTATCTGGATTACAGGGACGCCTCTTTTGAAAACAGCGGCCGCAAATCCAGCAATGTCACCGACCGTTCCGCCACCAAGAGCAACAACAAGGGTGTCTCTGCCGAGATAGGCCT
>DAOUVA010000474.1 GCA_030667885.1 Phycisphaerae bacterium | reverse complement strand
TTCAAGTTAGCCAGAGACATCTGGTCGTCGAGCAGTTTGCCTCTATTGGCTAATAAGAATTTTATATGTTTGGTAAGGTTTTTGCTTAGTTTGAGAATTCGGCTCATCTCAATTGCAAAATCCGTCTCGCAACCGACAAGCAGGCCGGCCAAAGCCAACGCAAAATCAATTTTTTCCCGCAGTTGGCCGAATACTCCAATAGCAGTTTTTCTATGTTTTGAAAGCAGTCCGGGAAAGATTACCTCAGCCAATCCGCTGTTAAAGAGCAAAGATGCGCCTGCGGAGCGGTTGGGATTAACGAGTATGCCTTCTAATTCGATTGATATTCGTTCGCCGCTTGTTTGTTCTATATTTGACGAATTGGTGCAAATCGCCGACCACGTTAGCGGTTCAATAGCAAAGCCTAACTGGGTCGAGAACCGCACGGCACGGAGCATTCGGAGATAATCTTCGCTGAACCGCTCGGCGGGCCTGCCGATAGTCCGCACAATTTTTGCTCTGAGGTCGGCCTGGCCATTAACGTAATCTATCACCTCTTTTGTAAGAGGGTCGTAAAACATTCCGTTGATTGTAAAGTCTCTTCGGCTTGCATCTTCTGCGGCAGTTGTAAACTTAACTGAGCCGGGGTGTCTGCCGTCAACATAGCCTGTTTCGGTTCTGAATGTGGCGACTTCCACCTGCTGGTTTTCGATTAAAACAATTATTACGCCGAATTTTGCCCCGACGTTCAGTGTGCGTTTGAACAATTCTGTTACGTCTTCGGGCTGTGCATTGGTGGCAACATCATAATCTTTGGCGCGTTTGTCCAACAGCATGTCACGTACACAGCCTCCGGCCAACAACGCCTCAAAGCCGTTACTGCGGAGTTTCCTGAGTATTTTTATAGCTGCCTGTTTGTTTGTCATTCGTTGGTCTTCTGTAATAAGGCTACTGCCATTGTTCCCCATCGACGCCTGTCTATTACTCGAAATTCGCCATATTGTTCCAATAAAGATACCTTCCGGCTGGTCCTGACGACAATAATTGCCTCAGCAGCCACCCGGGTGCCCAGCGAATCCAGCAAACCACTCAAAGGTGAACCGTCCTGGACATCCATTGACGCGGCATAGGGCGGGTCAACAAAGACAAGGTCATATTGTTGCCGGTCCGGATTAAGCGAGGCCCCAAATTTGAATGCGTTGGCCCTTATAACTTCAGAGTCATTAATAAAGTCGGCTTTTTCTATGTTCCTCTTTAGAACCGAAATAATCTTCGGGTCCTGTTCAACGAAAGTCACGAAGCGGGCCTTTCTGCTGATGGCTTCGAGACCGAGGGAACCGACTCCTGAGAACAAATCAGCGACTATCGCACCGTTCGGCAGGTCATATTTGTAAAGAACACTGAAAAGCGATTCTTTTACCCTGTCGGTGATAGGGCGGGACACCTGGCTTTGGGGGCCAAGCAGTTTCATCCCTCGTTTTGAGCCTGCTATTATTCGCATTTTGGGACTTTTGCTATTATTATTTCGTGGCCCAGTAGTCAAGCACAAGGACTTTGTCCAGGTGCGGGCCTAAAATTTTGCCGAATTCCTTGTGGTCCGGATTCGGTAAGTATGCGGCCCTGTCGGCTTCGCTTCGAAACGTTACGAGAAAGCAGTGAGTAAAGCCCTGCTGAAGGTTCTCCACGCTAACGTCGGTGCCCCATTCGAAATCACATATCTCATCGACTTTGCCCGGCAGGGCACGGAAGGCGTCCTCAATTTCTCTTATCTGCTGGTTGGAAGTACCTTCCTTGAACTTGAACATAACTACGTGGCGCAGTCCCCGGGACTCTTTGCTTTCGGAAACACATTCAGTAGTCTGGACACTGATGCAACCGGACAGGATAATCGTTCCCACGGCCAAATATAGAACATTCCTGAGCATACTATATTATCTCCAATATTTTACGACTGATTCATTTTTACCAACTTTCCGGACAAGGGATTTTATCAGCAAGGGCGTACGACGTCCATACCAAAATTATCAAAGCAGAAGTTCGCTGATTTGGGAGGCACATTGGCGGAATTTGTCGGCGGGGAGGGTTACGGTTTGCCATTTTGGACTGCGGCGTTTCATGAAAGAGCGATAGTCGTCTAATTTTATGGTAAAAAAAACGTATCTGTCCGCATTAAAATCGAAGACATCCACGCCGTTAAAATCAACGTCTATGTTCTTTATCAAATAGACAAAAATGAATACGGCCTGGTAAGCCGGGCCTAAAATCTGCTGCCACTTTACCAAGCCATCGACGTCGTCGGTTGTTACCCAGCATTCGAAGCACGTCATTTTCTCCAAGGTGGTGCCGGTGAACTTTCTGCCTTTTACCTCGGCAATTATTATTTGCTTATCGGGCGGATATACTAAAAAATCGAAGCTCTTGACCTTGCCATCTGTAAAGGCTGCCTGTTTGTGCTCAATTATAGAAGTGTATTTGATATGATTGTCTATCAGCCAATTTTCGAAGGCCCGCTCGTAGTGATTTGGAAAAGAGTCCTTTTTCATAGCTCAGTCCTTCTCGCCATCCGCTGACTGAGGCATCAATAGCTGCTTATCAAGGTGTTTGGATTTATAATGTTATTTTTCAGCTTTGAACAAAAGCGGAACGAGTTCATTCAGGTATATTCGCCACAGACGCCATTCGTGGCTGCCTTCTGTGATGTGGGCGACGTGCTTGATGTTGTCGGTGTTCAATCGTGTGATAAGATTCTGGTTTTGCTTGAACAGAAAGTCCTTATTGCCACAGCCTATCCAGAGCAGATTAAGCTTGTCGTTTTTCGCCTTCACATTGGCTAAGAGTTCATCGATCTTCGGACTTCCTGGTACGGCAGAGCTAAAGGCACCTATCCAGCCGAAAAGCTCAAGATTGCCCAGCCCTATAGTCAGTGACTGTCCACCGCCCATCGACAGGCCGGCTATGGCCCGGTCTTTTTGGGCTTTACTTACTCGATAGTTTTTCTGGATATAAGGGATTACATCTTCAATCAGGTCCTTCTCATAGGCCCCGTATCTGCCAATACTTCGCATATCAGGAGGCGCTGACGGCGTATGGCCGTAGGGCATCACGATTACCATGGGTCTGGCTTTTTTTGCGGCGAGTAGATTATCGACAATTAGGTTGGCACGGCCGACAATCGTCCATGCATCTTCGGTATCGCCCATACCATGTAAGAGATAAAGAACGGGATATCGGACATTTTCACTCGTCTCATAGCCGGGCGGTGTATAGACATAAAGCCCGCGAGTGACACCGAGTGACTTCGACGGGTATTTA
>DAOUVA010000406.1 GCA_030667885.1 Phycisphaerae bacterium | reverse complement strand
TCCATCGATAAAGTTTCCCTCTAAATCATGTATGTAGTATGCATCCGGCGCCGATTCAAACAATATCTTAAACCGTTCTTCGCTCTGTCGCAGTCTCTCCTCCGCCTTCTTGCGCTCGGTGATGTCCCGGTTTATACCTGTTAAGAACTTTTGCCCGGTTACAGGATCGGTATATAGTGATTTTTTGCTTGAAATCGTATGTACTTTATCATGCCATGTAACTTTCTCTTCATTTACATTCGTTCTGCCAGTTTCAAAAACAAGGTTGTCCATCTCCCAGAAAACATCAGCCTGCTCCTTCGGGAAAAGGTCGTAGTCACTTTTTCCGATAAGTTCTTCTCTGGGGCGGCCTATAAGCTCACAGGCGGCATCGTTTAACATAAGCCAGCGATGCTCCTGGTCTTTGATGAAAAAAGAATCATCCAGTGAGTTAATTACATTGTCCAGAAATTCCTTCGACTTCTTCAATTCCTCCTGAGCCTTCTTGCTCTCGGTTATGTCCCTTTGTATCGATACACTGTGAAGCGGCTTTCCATTCTCACCCAGCACTTGAGCGGAGCTGAGTAATACAGTCCGCCTATCGCCATTTCTGGTGATAATGACCATCTCTTCATTCCGTATTTCCCCGGTCTGCTTCCACTGTGATAATAACTGACGTACCCTCTCATATAACTCAGGAGCATAGAGACTCTCAATCGGTTTTCCGATAAGTTCCTCCTTTGCGTAACCCAAGACACTGAGCGCAGTACTGTTGGCCTCCAAAATTGTTCCTTGCGGCGAAATCATGTAGCAATATTCGGGTTCATTCTCAAAGAACGTCCTGAACTTTTGTTCCGACTCTGCCAGCGCCTGCTCCATCAACTTTTGATTGGTTATATTTCGTGCACTCCCTACTACACCTGTTATGTCACCATTTGCGTCTCTCAAAATGCTGTCATTCACTTCAAGGACAATAACATCCCCATCTTTCTTTCTTATCTCAACTTGGTGAGTTTTAGGAGATTTGCCGGTTTCTCTGGCTTCTTCAAATATGTCCAGGGCAAGTTTGTTTATTGGATTATCAGTTGCATAAGATGTCCATTTTTGACCGATTAAATCCTGAGCAGTATAGCCGGCTATCTTCTCACATTGAGGACTGACGTACGTCAATTTACCGTCAAGGTCATGCATATAGATTAACTCACTGACATGCTCGACGAGGGTTTTATATTTCTCCTCACTTGTTTTGAGTTTGCCTCCCAATCGCTTTAGCTTGGTTACGTCTCTTACTATAGCCTGGATTAGTATCTTGCCGGGAAGTTCCAGCCGATTCAAGGAAACCTCTGCATCGAAGACTTTGCCGTTATATTTGTTATGTCTCCAATTAAAAAGCTGGGATTGCCCCTGCATAACCAAGTGGATTTTCTCCAGCGCCTTGTCTTTGGATTTACGGCCGTCAGGTTGGAATTCAGGGGAATAAGGATCGTAGGGCGTTTTGCCTATAATCTGCTCAGGCGTGCAGCCGAACATTTCGAGGGTCTTAGCGTTGCATTCGACGAATTTGTCAGCCTCCAAAAGAAATATAGCATCATTCGCATTCTCAAATAGTGCACGGTATCGCATATCAGTATCGTGCACTGGTTTTTCTATTTTGTCATGCATGGTAATATCTCAGTTGACGTGCTCCAATTTCCCACTGTTTGTGGGCTGTTCTTTATCCGGTTCAATGCGTTTCTTCTTGTTTTTTCCGGTGTTACGCATTTTTTCACCTCTTCTAAGACTATTTTAGTTTTATGGGCGAGCATGTGGTCACAACAGAGATGAGACTTGAGGCTTTTTAGCTTCCTTCCATGATACGACTCACATAGTTGTCCATCATGTTTCTTTAACAAATTATAGCTTGGAAGTAAACAGAAATATTACGTAAGGATTTTTTGAAACGGCGTAAGGATTTGGCAGAATTTCACATCATCCTGAGAGTTCCCCCGATGGAGTTGACCTCTGGCCTGCTGATCCGGATGGTGACTGTGAATCGCTACTCGCAAGGTCTCATCCGATTACGGTAACGACCAGAATAATTGGGAGGCAGCTCGAAAAAGCTTACATTTTCAGGAAGAATTTGTTATTATATTAAAGTAAGGCCCTGTTGCGTTACTGAGTAAGTGTAACTGAGACATCTCAGATCATAACTCTATTTGGAGATTTATGGGCTGTATATTTGAAACAAAGGCAAGACTTTAGAAGTGGGTGATTGAATCGAAAGAGTTTGTTTTTTATTAGTAACTGTTCTACTGTTGGGGCAAATAACGGCACAAGCCGACATTACCGCACCTGGTGATACTGTCCGTGGCGTTCCAAACGATGGCGATTGGCCTGGCAACGAAGCACCTTCTTTGGCAATCGATGATGACACGAGGACGAAATATCTGCATTTTAAAGGAGATTTTGATCCTGATGTGGGTCCCACAGGTTTCCAGGTAACAACATCTATCGGTGGCAATATCGTCACCGGCTTGACTTTCACAACTGCGAATGACGCCCCGGGTCGTGATCCGACTGCATTTGAACTTTCTGGTTCTAATGTGAGCATAGATGGGCCGTATGCATTGATCGCCAGTGGCAATATCGTCGATTTCATGCAAGGGACGGAGTGGCCGCGGTTTACCATGAACGCAACCCCGATTATGTTCGCCAATAAAACGGCGTATGTTCACTATCAACTCTTATTCACGGCCATTCGAGGCCCGGTGGGTGGATCTGTGAATAGTATGCAGATTGCCGAAGTTGAACTATTGGGAAGCCCGGCTGGCGGATTGCCTCCCGAAGTTGATGCTGGTAGTGATCAGACAATCACATGGAAGGGTGTCGGAAATACTATCGCAGGGTTATATCCTACTATTTATGATGATGATCCATGTGACATAAGCCAGAGCAATCCGGATTATTTAACAATTCTCTGGTCATCTCCGGGGCAACCGAGTGCGGATTTCATGGGTACCCACACACAATCCAATGCACAGGTCTTATTTCCTGAGCCCGGTGTCTATGAACTACAACTTCAGGTCTGGGATGAACGTGGTCAAGAGGGCAATGATTTCATAACCATTATGGTTGTTGAGCCGGATTGTCCGCTAAGTGATTTGTCCGGGGACTGCAAAGTCAATTTTTCTGATCTGGCGGCTTTTGCCGAGCAATGGTTGGACCTTCCAGGCTGCTCGAATTATCCCCTTGGATGCGCTGATCTGGCGGGTAATGATGGTGTTAATCTGGTTGATTTTGCCCTGTTAGCAGGGAACTGGCAAGAGGACTGGACCGGTTTCCTTCGGGTAATTATCTCTCCGCCTCAAGCCGTTGCTGACGGCGCACAGTGGCGGTTGGATGGTGGGACCTGGCGAGACAGTGGCGACTTAGTGAAAAATCTTATCCCTGGCGTTCATACAGTGGAATTTAATATTGTAGATAACTGGATCAGACCCCCAGGTAAGATAGTCCAAATTAATAAAAACCTGATAGTTACCAATGGTGGAACGTATGCTCAGCTTCCAGATTCTGCTCTACTGATTAACGAAATCATGGCGGCCAACGAAGGTACATATCGAACTAATGTCGAAGGTAAAGAAATCTTTTCGGACTGGATTGAGATTTATAATACTTCTCAGGAATCGATAAATCTGAAAGGCTGGAGCCTGACGGATGAAGATAGTGAATTGACCAAGTGGCCTTTTCCCGATGTGTCTCTGAGGCCTGATAGTTACTTAGTTGTCTATGCCACGGGTATTGAAGAGATTGATCAGGCTGAGAATTTTCCATATCAGGATGATTACGGCCGATATCATACTAACTTCAAACTGGATGGAGAGGGAGAATATCTTGCCCTGGTGAATCCGAATGGGCAGATAGCGCACGAATTTAGAGAGTATATGTACGATAGCAACAAGTATGGTTATCCACCGCAGGAGCGGGATATATCCTACGGTTTCTATGCAAATGAGAGGCAGTTTTTCACTAATTCCACGCCGGGTAATGCTAATACGCAAGGTTACTCCGGCATTTCTGAGAGTCCGCGGTTTTCCCATCCTGGGGGTACGTTTACAAATTCTTTCTCCCTGGGATTAACGGTCTCTGCTGCCGGTGCCCAAATACGCTATACGCTTGACGGAACCAAACCAACTGAACAATCAAGACGATATGTCGGTCCTGTCTCAATCAGCGATACAGTCGAGGTGCAGGCCCGTGCATATGAGACTGGAAAGGCACCAGGCCCTGTGGTCAGCCATACTTACATCGCATTGGCTAATGATGTTCAGAGTTTCAGTTCCGACTTGCCGATTGTCATAGTTGATACGAATCGCCAGAGTATAATCTATGGAGTTTACAAAGAGGTCTCTTCAGTTTTCATTGATACTGATGTGGATGGTCGCGCGCACATTACCGATCCGGCTGATTTTGCCGGGCGGAGCGGGATCAAGACTCGTGGCAGAAGTACGGCCGGGGCACCCAAGCATTCGTACGGTTTCGAAGTATGGGATGAAGATGATAAGGATAAAGATGTTTCAATTTTCGGCTTACCTGCCGAGTCCGATTGGATATTATATGCTCCTTACAACTTTGATCGTGTCCTCATTAATAATGCCTTCATATTTGAATTGAGTAATCAGATTGGAAGGTATGCGGTTCGCACCAGATTTGTCGAGATGTATCTTAACACAGGTAACGGTAAGGTATCG
>DAOUVA010000270.1 GCA_030667885.1 Phycisphaerae bacterium | reverse complement strand
TCGGAACCAAGGTTTCCACTGCCTTTTAACTCCATAGAGGCTGCATCGGCGCCGAAATAGACCTCATGTGTATCGGCAAAAACACCCGGTACCCAGGTAAGAGTTGGTGTCTGCGGTACATCCACATCGCCATTAGCCGGCTCCGGGCTGCCAACTGCGCCCTGAGTAATAAAGCTCCAGACACTGCCTTTATACGTGGTAACTGCATCAAACTCATCGATACGCCAGTAGTAAGTCTTGGCCAATTGAAGCGGGCCGGGGGCATAGGTTGTATCTGACTGAGGAAGTCCGCCGGTCGCATTGTTAACATCGTCAAAATTGTCACCGAAGTACACATAGTGCAATTTTACACCGAAACCTCCCGTCCAGTTAAGGTTTGAATTCAGGTCGATAGAATCGGCACCATCAGTCGGGTCTGGTAAATAGGCGGTCTTGGGAGGAATACCAAAGCTCCAGACATCGCCTTCGTGTTTCGTAGTTCCGTCAGCCTCAACTTCATCAATACGCCAGTAATATGTCGTGCCCGGAACAAGACCGTCCGGAAAAGCAAATCCCGGAAAGCCGACTGTAACAAGCGTTGCGGCCTGGTTACCCTGGAACGTACTCTCAACGCCCTCGTTCACATCGGCAAAATTATCGCCCAGATACACGTCATGTGAAGCCGCGCCATATCCTGGCGACCAAGTAAGGTTCGCCCAGGTATCTTCATGGAAACTACCATCGGCCGGTTCGGGGCCATGAGCTTTAACTATCACAAGATCAGCGGCTCCGGCATGAGATATAATATCAGCGTCCGACAGGGCCCGGTCAAAAACAACAGCCTCATCAAGAACACCATTTAGATGATCGGCAGGGCCGGCACCTCGCCCGCCAATCCTTAGCCGGGGAAGATCAACGGAGTCGGTACTTGTTGCTACCAATTGTCCATCGAAGAACAACTGTGTGCCACTACCGTCGTTGCGCCAAACCAGGTGCATCCAAACATCCGGTTGTATCACCAAGTCGTTGAGAGTTAATTCTCCTTCCGGTGTGAACTGATAGTCTGCAACCCCGTAAAGCGTAAAGCCGGCCTCGCCCAATGCCGACCAGCCCGCAAGACGAATCGAAGTGGCATCGCCGTCGTGCAGGGCCTGTGAGTCATTGGCTGCCGGCGGCTTTGTAGTCTTGACGATATATTCTACCGTCCATGGTCCAGGCATATCCGTAGCGCCGGTAAAATTGGCACGGTTTGCACCGGTCCTTTCGAATCCCACGGCCGTTCCAGCACCGAAGAGTCCTTCTTGAGCTAACGAGACACCATCGTAGGTTCCATTCAATCCCTCGCTGCCCGAATCGATACAGTCAGTTCCGGTCTCATTAAACTTATACCAGTTAATTGGGTTGGCCCCGCTTATAGCGGCTTCCCATTCAGAAATACCGGCCTGAGTCGAGCTGCCGATGGCCAGTACCAGAATAACTGAAACTACATAAATCATTGTTTTACACATAATAATAGTCCTCCTAAGAAATATTTAATATTCGATGTGAATTGACATGCTGAATAGTGTCACTTGTGAAACACAAAGCTCTGTTTTTAAACTCTGTATTTCGCATAATACTAAATAACACCTCCTCGTATTCGTAAAATTTTCAAAACTAAAGAAATTGCACTCGCACAAAGGCCAAATCCAAAGATACCCGACTGTGCAGGCACAAGATTCACTAACATAATTTATACCACATCATCTGCTTTGCCGTCAAGGATAATCCCTGTGTGATTACCTACAAACATTCAAATAACCAATACTGCTCAGCTTATAGCTAAATCAATTACCAATTCAAATGGGGCCTATACCGAATCATTCGATATAAGCCCCGAATTTGTGCTAATTTGCTATATCAAGCTCGCAATTTTAATTGCGAGACAAGTCCGGGCTTAAGGCACCGGCACCGGTTCTGGTTCCAGTCCCGGATCCGGTCTATAAAGCCGAATATCGTCAAAGAACATTGTACCTGAGCCGCCTGCTTCAAGATTGTTCTTATCACCAAAACCAATAGCAATCATATCAACATTAGCAAGGTTCACACCCTGGTCTGCAAATGCCTGCAGGGGTATAGTCCACTGCGTCCATATATCTATCAAAGCTGCATCAGGATTGTCGTGATAGACGGCTGCGCTGTTGAGAGCAAAATACATCGGCTCTGCATGGTTGCTCAGCATACCGACGTCCTGGTTAGCCCACTGTGGACTGACATCGGTGTTGGGGAAGCTGACATTCGAGAATGTCGCATCGCACGTTAAAGCGGCATCATGACTGGTGACCGCTAAGCCTATGTACATAGGTGCGTCCATGCTGACTTGTGTCAAATCAAACCGCGTCCATGTGGTGCCGTCGGCCGAATGATACGCCCTGACAAGCCCTCCTGCTGTCCGCTCTAATTTTACCCACTGAGGTGCGGTAATACCTTCTTCGAAATATCTGTCTGTAACGCCGTCGGTGGTGGTGCGGTACTGGAACCTTACGCCGTTTTCTGGAGTAATGAACACCCCGACGTAGCGCGAGTTCCCATCAAGCGTATCACGAATCATTACACCTGCCTTTGCGAATTCCTGTGTGTTCTGAACACTGTCAACCTTTGCTATAATCGCCCCGGCACCCGTGAATTCCCTGAAAGCGAAGTGGAACTCGTCCGAATTATTCCAGATATCCACACCGCTGCCGGTCAACGTGTAGATTCCGGCCGGCTCCTCTACGAATCCGCCAACATAAGCCGGATAACCTTTGAACCATAGCGACAATGTTTCAACGCCTTCCCTCGTCCAGTCTTTTTCCGGATCGCTTAATGTCCTCTCTGCTTCTGAATACTTCATGTTGTTATCATAGGATAACGGCATCGACTGGTCACCCCCGTGAACAATATCCTGCTCGGCGGCTGGAGGTTCAGAATAGCCGACAACAGAGCCGTTTGCCTCGACCTCCCATCCGTCTAACCATGACTCATATATAATATCTGGCGAATAGTCGTTGTAGTCCTCGAAATCGTCCACTACAAGGAAGTTAAGTGTCGTAAAGCTCCAGACGTTACCTTTATAGATTGTTGAGTCCGGCGGAGCATTAACTTCATCGACACGCCAATAATAGGTCTGGCCGAATTCAAGAGGCTCGGGAAGAATATAAGTAGTATCTTCATGACCTTGACGGGCTAATGCGTCCTGCCAATTGGTTATGCTGGCCTGGTTGACATCCTCGAAAACTGTGCCGAAGTACACATCATGCTTAACTGCATAGGTTCCCGCCCTCCAGCTTAGTGCTACATCCAGTGGCACCTCTGTTTGGCCGTTACCTGGTTTCGGGCTGTAGCTCTCGGGTTGAGGACTTATACCAAGCGCAAAGTTAATTGCCGCTTCCAACAAAGCATAAGCATTCTCATTCCAGACAAGGTACGATTGCTCATCGAAACCAAGGCAAACGCGAATGTCCGCTGCCACCCGCGGACTTCCATCTGCAGGAGGTACGGGAAGTTCTGCTCCCTTCTCGTAAACAAAGATAACATCGTAGGTCTGACCGTCGGCTAACGTGGCTGTTGCAATAACGGTGGCCTGGGCTCCTGCCATGCCCTGGCCAAAACGGGCCGTGCCGCGATCACTCGCAAGATCGGTTATAACGGATACAGTCCCGGTAAGGCCTGCGGCCAGAGGGTGTTCGGGTGCGACTATTTCTATCTCTGTAGTCGCCACATCCGAACCTGCGCCGCCGCCAAGTGTTAATCCCATCTCGTCCCAGCCCCAGGCTTCGGTGATGACCATAGGTGTTTCAATCTCTGTGATTTCGGTCCTGATTCCTCCGGAACCTACCGATTCGGAAATAAACACCACATCTGCCGCCGCCGCAGCGGCCTCTGTGGCTGCTTCGTCTTCATCGTCATCAAAATATGTTACCGTATGTCCAAGCCCTTCAATCAAGGCCTTGAGCATATCATCTCCGGGCATGTGTTCTTCCTGCAATGAGGAGATAAACAAAACCTCTGCCCCAATAGTTGCAGAACTCCAAAGACTAAGTACTACACCCAGACATAATAAGGTCCTTACATATTTTTTTTCCAACATAATAATCCTCCTTGTAATGTAAAACTAAAAAAAATGTGTCAACAGGAGAACCAAAATCAATAGATGCCCATCTGTGTTTCCAAAACTTCACCTTTTTGTTTATACCAAATTAGTCACGGTTTCGTCAAGTAAAATCCCTCAAATTATGAGTCCGTTTATACTGCTTTATTCAAAAAGGTAATGCATTACTTGTGCTAAACTTGCAGGTATCATACAATGTTGTAGTATTGCGTGGGAAAACTATTGAAGGCTCTCAATAGATCGCATTTTATTCAGAAAGGATAAACAAATGACGGATTTTAAGAATGGATTGTTGATGATTGTAGTTTTGGCTGTCTCTACGATACTAATAGGATGTGGGCCAACTAAGCATCAGGCATTAAATCCCGTTGAAATCATTGAAACGAACGAAGGCTTTAGCATCACAGAGGCCGACGCAAAAATAATGTCCTACCAGCGCCGGCATAAATCCCTAAATGAAAAATTCTTGCGGGCCAACTACATACATCCCCTCTATGGCCTTGATGGCGAGGTACTGACAGAGGACTTCCCGGCCGACCACCCGCACCATCGCGGCATATTCTGGGCCTGGCATCAGGTATGGCTCGGCGATAAAAAACTTGGTGACTCATGGGCTGCACAAGACTTCTTCTGGGATGTTTATGATGCTAAAATCTTAGATGTAGATTCAAAATCATGTGCTCTTCAAGTTTATGTCCACTGGAAATCTCCGCTCTGGACTGATGCAGATGGAAAGAAAAAAGCGTTCTTAAAAGAGACTACAACTATACGAGTTCATAGTGCCCAAAACGACATCCGCAAGATAGACTTTCAGATTAAATTGCTTGCTCTGGAGGATAGTATGCGCCTCGGAGGTTCCGAAGACGTCAAAGGCTACGGCGGTTTTACAACAAGAATACCATTGCCCGACGGCCTTTCGTTCACCGGAACCGGCGGCCCCGTCGAACCGAATAATTTATCAGTAGAAGCGGGCCCCTGGCTGGATTTCTCAGGCGATTTCAATAAGGATGGCAATACAAGCGGCCTGACAATACTCTGTCACAATTCTTCGCCCGGCTATCCCCAGCGATGGATACTTCGAAGAAAGGGCAGTGCACAAAATCCTGTGTATCCCGGCCGTCACCCAGTTGTACTGTCCCGTGGTAAACCGGTCATTTTGCGTTATCGCCTACTTATCCACCGCGGTAAACTAAGCCGTGGAAACCTTGATAAATTACAGGCCGAATATAACAGCGAGTTTCTCCCGGTTTTCGACGACAGATAAAAAAATAGCCAAGCTGCCTATCCTTCCTAAGTTGCCAGGTTGTGTTGTGAGCTTGAAAAAATGATTATTTTTATAAATTAATATCAATTTATGCTCGAAAAACCAATATTAATAGCAATTTATGACCTTTTCAGGCCAATTTCTCATCATTTTTTGTGTTGTGTATATAATCTCCTCAGTCCTTTTTCTCAAATAAACACCGTAATTGTTCGAATAAAGGGCAAAATGTTCTTGGCTTTTAAATGCCGTTAGTGTAAAATATGAATGGAAGTGCTCTTTACTTGTGCTTGGCAAAGGATAAAGCTTATTTTCTGATGAGGGCAATTAAGATGAAAAGCTTTTTTTATTGGACATTAGTAATCTCAACGGTAATAACTTCGTTTTGTTTGGCCGCACCTGAGCCTGCTATTGTGCCTGCTATGGGCCAGTGGACTGTGGAGACGGAATTTACCCATCCCCAGCAAATTGTTCTGCAGCGAACTTCTGATAAACAGCCGGTACGGTTCTGGTACACGATAATAACGCTTACAAACAATACCGATGAAGATGTTGCTTTCTATCCTCAGTGTGATCTGATGACGAATACCTTCCAGGTTACTCAGGCGGGTAAAGCTGTAAGCCCGGTGGTTTTCGAACAAATAAAAAAGCGTCACAAGAGTAGATACCCGTTTCTTGAACTTTTGAGCAAGTCTGGAAACAGGATACTTCAGGGCGAGGATAACACAAAAGATATCGCTGTTATTTGGCCTGATTTTGATAATAAAGCCAAGAATATCAAAGTCTTTATAGCTGGTCTGAGCAATGAGACTGCTGCAATTAACCATCCGGTAGCAAAGGACGATCTTGGAAATCCCAAAAAAGTTTTCCTGCGAAAAACCCTCGAATTAAATTATGATTTCAAAGGTGATCCCGCCCTGAGGTCCGGTGCCGGCTTGACGTACAAGGGAAAACGCTGGATTATGAGATAACCTTCATATCCGCTATTGTGTAT
>DAOUVA010000361.1 GCA_030667885.1 Phycisphaerae bacterium | reverse complement strand
CTTTTAGCATCAAGCGCATACAAGAATCCATCCGATGATCCTACAAAAACCGAACCTTCGACCACGCAAGGTGCCGCCTCGACAGCATCGTCGGTCTTGTATGCCCATACCTGCCGTCCGCTTTCTAAATCAATTGCATAAACATTTGCGTCAGATGAGCCAATAAAAACAAGATTGTCCTCGATTGCCGGGGACGATTTAATTTCGTCACCGGTTTTGAATTTCCAAACAAATCTCAGAGAATCAGGTAAAGATCCGGAAGCCCGGCCTAAGAGCTGCTGACCGCCTCGAAACATGGGCCAACTGTCCTGGTAGCCAACCGTTGTTTCCGGCGCTATTCGCTCAGAAACAGCTTCCTCGTCGCTACGTCGCATTCGGCTGATTATCAGCGCCGTAAGAACCACACACGATCCGAGAAAAATAACAAGTATCAGGGTTACCTTAATTTTAACTCTCATAGCAATTCTCGTCATTGTTCATTGACATACATATTTAAATACTACGTCAATAATAACTTATTAATTGAATTCTGGCAACAGAACCTTCGGAACGTGCCAGATGTTTTCTATCAGTTGAATATCTTTTTCTGAAATCTTAAGCTGCAATATATTAGTTGGTCTGCCGGTTCAATCGAGTTGATTTATATTGAGCCGCTAATCGGTGTGATACCTAATATGAAGTGTCTTACAAAGCTGCTAAAACATTCCATTGCGCCAGGAGCCTTTAGCCTATGTATTGGTTTCTTGCCTCAGCAATTAGCTTTAGCATCTGGTCGGCCTGGCTTTGAATTTCGGGGTCGGAATTTGTTACTCTCGAACTCCATTTGCTATACTCTTTATTCAAACGCCGGCGGGCTTTTTCTTTGTTCATATCTGAAGTAACTCCGAGAATGGTTTCAACATCCTTTACTTCATACATATTGACTGGAAGTACTTTTTGAACCATTTCTCTAAATTTATCTGCTTCAATTTCGAGCCAGATTGAGAAATCTTTTAAAAGATTCAATTCTTCTGAAGTAACATAGCCGTTGGCCTGTGCCACATGCAAACAAAGATTCAAAATGTTATAGCAGTCTGACGGTGGTGCAATTCCAACGATCTCTCGACATATATCGTGACTGTTTAATGTATTTCCTTCCCGGAAAAACGAGATGGTTTCCTTGAATGCCTTGTCAAGTTTACGCCCTTCTTTGCTGGATGTCTCAGGCAGGTCTATATTTTCCCTCGACCAGTTTTTTATAAGCTCAATCTCACAGCCATACAGTTTGCCGTCCGCAGCACTTACTGTAAATGCCAGTGCAACAGCAAGGGTTTTTGAGCGCTGGATATTTTCCTTAAAATCAAGATAACCATAATCACGATTGTGATACTCAAAATAACAACGGGCACAAGCAAGCTGTTCTCTCCCTTCGGCAGGAAATATTGATGTAATAAACATCAGTTCTCTTTTTCCTTTGCGGGGAAGTGCCAGCCAGTCAAGGCGCAACAGGGCAATGGACGTCCATTCCTGTATAGTTGTGACCTGGTGTGGGAGCTTGCCAAGCTTGGCGTTATAAATGAATACAGGCGAATCGGGCATTTGCCATTGTTTAACCAAAGCCTGTACCGGATTTGTCTTAGGCTCCGGACCAGTCGTATCCACAATGGAAATGCTCAAAGTTGCCGACTGCACGTCTCGCCGAGCATGGATTGAACCGCACATTTCAACATTAAAGGCATCATAAAAACTATCGCCGTCCTGCTGTTTCGACAGTGTAACACGGCAATTAAGAACAGTCAAATCAAGCTCACCGGAAAACTCGATAGATGGCTTGGTTCTTTTTTTCGGTGATAATGTCACCTTGACGTGTTTTATCAAACCCGAAATAGTAATGTTACTAAGGAAATCCCCCGACCTTAATCGGTTTATTAATTCGCCAAACTTTACGCGATGAATTAAACTTAAAAAGATCATTGACGCAGATGCTCCTACTCCAATTAAAATTGACATCAGAATTTTGTCCATCTATCTACTCGACTTTGAAAGACTGTAATTTTTTATTTTTACTTTTTACATCGCCTTTGGACGTTTCGTCTTTCTTATCCAGGCATAAATCAACCTCAAGAACTTTGCCTGATTCAACATCTTCGAACTTGCAGTGCATCCGCTGGTTGACATCATAGATGTAAGTAACCTTGATAGGTCGATCGGCTGGCCTTTTCGGAGGAAGCTTAAATTTATGCGTCGCAATCTTATTTACGTACTCAACAGCTGTATCTTCACCCTGGGTTATGGTTACCTCAAGGTCTGTTTGTCCCTCAGAAAGAGTATAGAACATTTGTGAGCTTTCGCAGGGCAAAGGTGTATTTTTCTTTAATATGATACGATTCTCGATTACACGCTTGCCGGTATTCTTGTCAATAGGAGCGCATATAGTTCCATAACTGTGGTTACAAACATCAGTAAGGTTAATGTCTTTCAAACCATTAGAGACACCAGCCGGCATAACATCGGACTTTTCTCTCAGCATTGTCAATCCGGCGTGTAAAGCGGATCCAAGCGCAACACATTCATCTACATTCACCGCCGTCTCAGGTGCCGAACCAAACATCTTCTCCAGACGCTGCTGGACCAGTGGTATCCGCGTACTGCCACCTACCAATAACACCTTGCCAATTTCGGAAGGTTTAAGCTTAGCTTCCTCAAGTGCCACCTCCATCAGAATATCTGTTCGAGACATCAATGAAGAAATAGCCTCTTCGAACATCTCGCGTGTAATTTCAACTTTCATACTACCCGCCGGACCGTAAAGAAGCTTTTTGGCTACCGGACGTCTCGACAATGTTTTTTTAATATCTTCGGCCTCATCTTCATATTTTGCCCTGTCTTCTTCTGAGCTAATCAACTCACTTTTAAATTTGTCCCGATAGCACTGCTCCAACAACTCTAATATTTTCTGGTCAAAGTCAACACCGCCAAGGGCGTGGTCGCCCTGAGAGCAAATAATATCCATCCGATGGCCTTTGACATCCATTATCGTTACATCGAACGTTCCACCACCGAGGTCATACACAAGAACCTTTCCGGAAACCTCTCGCGTGGTCGCATAATACAAAGCGGCGGCAACTGGCTCATTGACAATTCCAATTACATTAAGACCGGCCATAATCCCTGCGTCCATAGTCGCTTTCCTGCGAACTTCATCGAAGTGAGCTGGAACGGATATCACAACATCATTGATTTGGTCGTCTCCAACCGAGCAGTCCTGCTTAAGTTTTTTCAGAATCAGCGACGACAATTCCACAGGCGTCCAGTCCTTCTTGTCAATACGCTTGTGATACTTCGAGTCTCCCATGTTCCGCTTTACCCAACGTACAGACCTTTCAGCATTCAGCCGACGTGAATTAACAGCTTCGATTCCCACCCGGATTATATCAGAGTTTTCTTCATCGAAGAATATTGCAGACGGTGTAAGCCTTTCACCATCGGCATTCGGGACAATTTCAGGTTTGCCGATAGCATTTAGAATCGCTAGCGCTGAGAAAGTCGTTCCCAAATCTATGCCTACTATGTTAGCCATTTTATACCCCTTTTATTTCTTAGCTCTGAGTATTGACTTCTTATCATATTTCTTTTAATAAGCCTAACCAAAGAGCTTAACCTGAGCCGTACGTACTATTTTTATATTCTCTTCGTTAATAATATATTGATAGCCCGGCCTGATAACTTTTGCAATTTTACCTTTTTGCTTAGAGTTGCTGCAATGTTCCTTTTGTTTAACGGCCTCTGCATACTTTTCCTGGCCGCGATAATCGCTGTTTATTTCCGGCTGATATTGCTCAATACCACTCGACTCCAGAGCAAATACCATTTCATCTCTTATGTCCTCAAGATATTCGGTTTTAGTACCTTTACTGGAGAGCCGTTCGATGCGGTTTTCCAAATTGTCAATGCAGCGAATGATACGCAGACAAAATGTTTTTATAATATTCCAGTCGTACCCATCCTGAAGTTTTTCCACCCTTTCCTGCTGACATGAAGCGTATTCACGAATAGCTGAGACCTGCTGAGCAAGATCTTTAAGTGTACTATCGAGCGGTTTCGAATGTTCCTTTAAGGCCTCTTGAACACTCTGTGCCGTCCGTTCTTCCAACTGCTCGGTTTGTGCTTTGAGCGAATCTTCAAGCTTTGCTAAAGAATCACTGGTTTCCTCGTCGGAAAGCAATACGGCAATCTCCTCGACATTTTCATCCGAACTAATTCCAACAGGTTTTTTTGTTCGCCCCTGGTCCTTTTTATCAGGTATGTTCTTGCATTTTGTTGAAAGAGGCGATCCATAATTATCATGTGTTGACTTACCCTTATCCAATTTACGAGAATCATTCGTCTTTTTCTCAATCGGACTATGCTCTTGTACTTGTTCTATCATATCCTTTTCTACATAAATCTCATCCGGTTCCTCAATACCGGCCTTAGGCTGCCTGTTAAAAGTTTTTGTCATATATTTCTTCAATCCGGACACAACCTTAGCAATAGCCCGAAGCAGCCATAGTAACAAATACCAGGCAAATATCGTCCCTCCCATAGCTATACATACGATTGAACCTGTATGAATAACCTCACTAAGTTCTTTTTGTTTCATATACTTATTTAACTCGTCTTGCCAGTTCTCACCGTAAAGAATATCTGCATATGGAGAAACCTCTATTTCTCCCGAAGCCAATTCATCCAAATCAGCCTGCAATCTACCCGGCTGATCTTGCCGTAACTGACTTTCAATTTTGTTATTGTCGTATCCTTCCACTCCGAATTTTTCGATGATATCATCAGCTCCTGAATCATATTTCGACTCATAGGTAGCTATTCTCTGTTGCTCCTTTTTATTCTCTAAGTAAATCCAGCCACGCATGGCTGAACCAGCAATAAGGAATACTAAACCAATGATAACAAATATTTTATTCATAATATCTTAAGTCTTATTTATATATCTTTTCTGCACAACATAACTTCTGATTACTTTTGATACTTCTGCTTTTTACTTGTCATTTTCAACAAAATCCTCGTTTTCATTTATCCCGTACACTTCAGTTACTCTGAGCACCTCTTCTATTGTTGTCAGGCCCTTATTTACTTTCATAAGTCCGTCGTCAAACAAGCTGTGAG
>DAOUVA010000477.1 GCA_030667885.1 Phycisphaerae bacterium | reverse complement strand
TCATAACAATAAAACCCGCACATAAATAAATAATCATCTGCCAGGGAACAGAGAGTTTGCCATCCCATATCATAAAGGCCGGCAGCTTATCAGCAAAATGTACATTGAAATCCAAGGGAACGCCTAATGGTTTTGTGCTGGTGAAAATAAATGCGCCCAAACTGGTCAGTGTTGCAGCCCAGGCGGCGGCGGCAGTTGCTCGCCGCCAGTAAAGCCCAATCCAAAAGGCAATTCCCATAAGAGCCGATATCATCCAGTAGAATTCCAGGCCCTTTACAACGCTCTCCAGGTTGAAGGCAACAAAGATACCCAGGACCACGACCAGCGTCGATGCGATACGGCCGACAAGGGTGTAGTGTTTATCCGCTTTGCCTACTACAAAGAATTTTTTATAAATGTTTTCAGTAAACAACGCTGAAGCTACCACCATAAGCGAATCACACGTACTCATAACAGAAGCGAGCATGCCCGCAATGAATAATCCAATCAATCCCGGGGCAATATCCGGCAGCAGGTCACGCGCCATTGTACCATAAGCCAGATCAGGATCTGCAAGCTGTTTATACATGACCACCGCACACAATCCCGTCAGCATCCAGGCAATGGTACATATACGCTTGCCGAATATCCCGACGGTAACACCCATTCTTCCCTCCATTTCCGTTTTGCCCGCCGCACAGTTTGCCATGGTCTCAGGCATTGTCACCCAGCCGACAAGGGCATTAAAAGCAATAATGATAATGTAAAAGAGGGTAATCTCACCCGGAGAAACAAGGGAAAGCATACCCGGTTCGGAAATTGACTCTCGAAGACCGCTCATACCGCCGACTTTACTCAATGCGAACGGCAGTATTATAAAAGACAGAACAACAGTTAAAAGTCCCTGGACAAGGTTGGTTGCTATAGCCGCACTGAGTCCCCCGGCAACACCGTACACAACAAACATAATCGTCATCGCTATAATAGCAAGCTTCGAGCTTATCGCGCCACCTGAGACCGCTTCGACCATCGCCCCGGAACCTTTTAACATAACTCCGATGGCAACCAGAAGCGGCAATATTCCCATCACGGCATAAAGACCGCTGACACTGCGTCCGTAGCGAATCTCGAAATAATCTCCCGTTGTCAGCGCACGCATTCGCCGGAAAAATGGAGCTATCAGCCAGAAAAACGGCGTCACAAAAAGCCACAGCCATTGATACCAGATACCTGATGCACCCGAACTATAGGTCTTGGAAGCAACGCTGACCGCCTGGTCGGAATGGGTTCCGGAGCCAAACATAAAGAACGCCATCATTACTTTTCCGAACTTTCGATCACCCATGAAAAAAGAAGCGGTACTGCGGACCTTTTTTACCGCCCAAAGACCGACGAAAGTGATACCTACCAGGTAAGCAATAATAACCGCCCAGTCAAAAGCTTCAATCCCTAACATATATACACCTCATATCTTATGCTTCATCTTTCTTACGTTAAGTCAACAACGTATCCGCCAAAAGGATGACAAAGTTGCTCGACCCTGTGGGGCATCATATTACGATGGCCATTATAATGTTACTATGGAGTTGCGGTAGTGAAAAACAGACAAAAAAGTATCTCTTATTCTTATACAGACTTCTGAGGCATTTGATTACCCAACGAAAATATGATACAATATCGAAAACGGTTTACTTAACTTCACTTGAAAGGAGCAGTGAAATGGTGATGACAAAATTCCGTCGTTTCTTTTGCTTATCGATATGTTTGTGTACCCTCACGGTTTTCGTTGATGGTTTAACTGTCTCGGCAAACGCACAGGAAATCTTTCAGGCGGGAGTTGCCTCAACTATCATAACGCCGAAGCAGCCGATGTGGATGTCAGGGTACGCGGCAAGAACAAAACCATCAGAGGGAAAAGTCCATCACCTGCGTGCCAAGGCACTGGCACTGGAAGATAGCAATGGCACACGTTTTGTAATTGTCACTGTCGATTTGCTGGGTATTCCCCGCCCGTCACGCGACTGGCTGGAAAAGCGAGCCAACCAACGCTACAAACTGCCCCCGGCCTCGCTGCTGCTCAACGCCTCACATACTCATTGCGGCCCGGTTCTCGAAGAAGCCAAGGATTCTATTTATGGAAATACTTTTTATGGCCTCTCGCCCGAACAGATTCAACAAAGCCGCCAGTATGTGACAACTTTACAGCGAAAATTGCTGCGATTAATCGGTCAGGCAATAGAAAATCTCGCTCCGGCACGCCTGGCATATACACACGCCCGCGCCGGTTTTGCTATGAACAGGCGATTACCAACCAAACAAGGCTATCAAAACCATCCATATCCAGATGGCCTGGTTGACCACGATGTTCCCGTTCTGCGAATCGATACCCCGGACGGCAAATTACAAGCTGTGGTATTCGGATACGCCTGCCATAGCACTACGCTTAGCTTCACTCAATTCTGTGGTGACTACGCCGGCTTCGCTCAATTATATCTGGAGAAAGCACATCCTGAAGTAACTGCCATGTTCATCGCCGGCTGCGGCGCTGACCAAAACCCATACCCTCGTCGCACTCTGGACTTGGCAAAGCAGCACGGCCGTGCGTTGGCAAATGGAGTTGAAACAGCACTGCTCTCACAAGCCTCGCCTGTCCACGGGCCGATTCAGTCTGCCCTGGAAACCGTCACCCTCGATTTTGCCCAACCGCCCAGCCGTCAGCAGCTTGACCAGCAGGCAAAGTCCACTAACAAGTATGAACGCTGGCATGCCGGAGTATTGTTAAAGGAACTGGAACAAAACGGCAAGATTCGCACAACATATCCCTATCTGGTACAAGTTGTACAATTCGGTGGCGATTTGACGATGATAGCGCTGGCCGGCGAAGTGGTGGTTGACTATTCGCTTCGTTTCAAAGCGGAACTGCCCGGCTCGAATGTCTGGGTGGCCGGCTACTCGAACGACGTTTTCGGTTACCTGCCTTCGCTGCGTGTTTTGAATGAGGGCGGCTACGAAGGCGGCGGCGCAATGCTATACACCGACCTCCCCGGACCTTTCGCGCCATCGGTCGAGAAGCGAGTCGTAGATAAGGTACACAACTTAGTCAAAAGAGTGCGAACGCCGAAGAGCAACTAAAACTCGGGGCCATCAATTTGTTTTAAGCTTTCGATATCTCTTCGATCATCCCCTCCGGAACGCTTGCCGCATGGACATGGGAAAAACCGCTTTGATCCGAATTAAATATCACCCATTTCAGGTCCGGCGTAAGATAAGCATGAGGATGTGTATTCTGGGC
>DAOUVA010000145.1 GCA_030667885.1 Phycisphaerae bacterium | reverse complement strand
CTACAACCTTATCTACATCATCGGATCAATTATTACCCTGATAATTTCCTGCGTTGTACTCAAGAAGACAAAAAAAGGACATTATTTTTTCAGCAAACTTGTTCTGCGTTTGCCTTTGCTTGGAAAGGTATTCGCCCATGCTTTTATTGCAACGTTTTGCAATACAATGTCAACATTATTGTTGGCAGGTGTTTCAGTTCTTGAGGTTTTCGATGTTCTTTCCGGGATGACTGCTAACGATGTTATAATATCGGCGATAGTACGGACCAGAGAAAATATTGTCGAAGGCTCAAACATCTCTGCAAGTATGTCAACGACGGGTTTTTTCCCCAATATGGTTGTCAAAATGATACAGGTCGGTGAAGAAAGTGGGTCTTTGCCCAAAGTTCTTGAAAAGACCAGTGAGCATTATGAACGAAAAGTCGATACAACAGTAACTACTTTGACGAGCTTGCTTGAGCCAATAATGATTGTATCGGTTGGCGCCGTTGTATCGGTGGTAGTTATTGCTCTGTACCTGCCAATATTCTCGATGTCGGACGTGAAATGATAGTTCAATCAGGGGTGAAACTTCAGGCATGCTGAGCAATGAATTAAGAGATAAAAAACTCGATAATCTCATATAGTTGTCGGTGACGTTGGTCGATAGATGGACTGATGGTGTATGTTGCGAAATATGTTTCGTACAAAAAAAACGCAACACGGAAATATCATAAGCGAGGAAATATTCAAAACATTTTTTAGGAGATTAAAGATGAACAAGAAAAGAGAGAGAAGGGGCTTCACGCTGATTGAGCTGATGGTCGTCATTCTGATTGTCGGTATCTTAGCTGCGGTTGCGGTTCCGATTCTTCGCGGCCGAATCGAACAGGCGAAGTGGTCGGAAGGTGCTGCATCTGCTGGTGCTATCAAAACCGCCGTACGCGCTTGCTTTGCAGAAAATCCGGCAGCTATCACGGCGGGCGCAGTTACGGCGCAAATGCCGACTTTAGGTTTTAGCGCAGGTGACCTTACCGGGAGATACTTCAACGACACCCATTTCACAATTGGTGCTATAGATGCCCAGGGAAACGCCACTATCACTGTAACGGCTGGTACCGGCCTTACCGGCACCGCTTCACTTGATGGCACTCCTGGTGGTGCCGGATGGGTTTATACACCGTAAGAATTTTATGAATTCTTTGATGCCGGTGTTTTTATATAAAGCTGCCGGCATACGCAGGCGGGTTTGACAGTTGTGCGACCCGTATTTGCAAAGGCCGTTTTGCTCCCACTGCTTTGCTTTTGTGAAGTAAAACGGCCGAGAGAAAAGAAGTGGGAGCAGTTGGTTCAATTGAGCTAATGGTGGCTATGGCTGTTATGGTCATAGCCACCTTTAACCTTAATAAAGAGCTCCTGGCACTTAGTTTTTTCCGTCATAGTTCAATGCTTGGATTACCTTTTGCCAAAAAGAACAGGGGCACAAATATCTGGTATTTTTTTGGCTTATATTGTTTTTGTCATATACTTTAAATAGAAATAAGCTCTACTGACTGAGGAAAGAGGGAGCTTTCACATCTTAGTTTCTTGTCTTGGATTTCAGTAAAGCTGAGCAGCTGCTGTTTGATAAGTCGGGATTATCGGACACACAGTGCACTATTGCAGGGAAAGCCGGGAATAACAAGTACAGCGATTGGTTTTTGCACTGATGAACCTGGTAAAACTGCTGATTTTACGACCTGGAATTGGACGGCCATTTGTAGAGAGGAATATATTATGAGACCTTTTGTTCGAAAATCGAAAAAGGGAGTAAGTCTTGTTGAAGTAATGATAGCTGTTTTAATCTCATCTATTGTAATGCTTGGAGGCTCTTTGTTCTTTGCTTCCAGCACAGGCCAGATTAATCTGCGAGAACAGTATCGCGCCGCTTCACGATTGGCTTCCCAGAAATTAGAGGAGTTTAAAGCAGTCGATTATACTACCGTAGCAGAGGGCGAAGTGAAGGATAGTGTTACTTTGGAAAATTCATCCTATAGCAGAAGCGTAGTTACCAAAGACCTCGGCTTATATAAACAGGTTACAGTTACTGTTAACTGGGCGACGGGGGTCAAAGTTAATAATGTAAATCTGGTTACTTTTATTGCCCCTAAATAAACAGGTGAATCTAATGAAAAGAAAAAGGCAAAAAGGTTTCACTCTCATAGAGCTTATAATAGCGATTTTCACAGGTACTATTGTGATTGTAGCGGCCGGTATGATTCTGTTTTTTGGACAAAAAACTTGGAATAGTACCTGGGACAGGACTAATCTTCAAAGGGACGCTTCTTATGCTATGCTCAGAATGACCCGTGATATAAAAGCGGGAGCTTCGGCACAAGTGGAAGACAGTGGCAAAGGCCTGAAGATATTCAATGGAGCGGACTGGGTGAGGTTTTTTACTGTATCGGGAGGTTCGATGCTTGCGCTTAAGAGGGAAATCGGAGCAGGTGGTTCTGAGACTGTTATCGAAGATAGTGTGCAAGCTGTCCAATTTAATGTGACAGGAAATACGGTCACAATAGACTTTAAGATGAAAGAATATAACTTGGAAACACATTTTGCCTCAACAGTAATGATGCGAAATTATGGACAGTAACGATGTGAAATTAAGGGTAGAAGTGATGCTAAATCGTTTGGAGGTGATGTAAGATGAAAATCAAAATATCCAAATCAGAAAAGGGACTGGCACTTGTTGCAGTAGTGATCTTTTCTTGTATCTTTGTCATTTTAGGTTTCTCCATGCTCAATCTGGCTAAGACCGAGATAGTAATGTCTCAGAAGGAACTGAACTCGGCACAAGCCTTTTATGCGGCTGAGGCTGGAATAGCACAATTGACCACAAAGCTGTACAATCATGACTTTACAGACATTGCAGATACGGCTTTGGGAGAAGCGAGCTACCAGGTTGATTTGGACTTTAATGCAAGCCCTCCTTTTGCTGTTTCGACCGGTACCGTGGGATTGGAAGTTAAAAAAATTAAGACAGAATTATCCTTTCTGGCTCCTCCTTATGAAAATGCAATATATGCCGGCAATATATCTGGAAACAAATGGGATTTTTCATTAAGAGGAAAAGGCAATCCTAAAGTTTCAGGTATGTCCGGAAGAGAAGTTGGCGGTAAAGACATAGTAAACGGAAATATATTTGCCAATGGGGATACAACTTTGTACGAAGAAAGCAGCGTTAATCCCTCACCTTTGGCTAACTTCAAAGGAGATATTAACTCCACTGGTAAAGCTGAACTCTTAGACAAAGCCACGGTTTCCGGTACAGTTACCGAGAATGCTTCTGCAATTAATCAACCCAACTTAGTGAACATGAACTATGCGGTAAATAATACACATAATGTTGGCAAAATCTTTGCAGATGCAGGCGTTAGTTCGGGATACCTGCCGGCAGGCGATGAGTTATACGATGTGATGGTAAAAAATCCGTCCAACAGGTCGGGCGAGTGTACCTCTACTTCCGGCGACGATTACTTCCTTGAGCCTTCAAGTGTGAGTAACTTTGGGGCACAGTTCAAGGATGCAAAAACTCCTTTAAGCCTGGGGGACAACAGGGTTTATTATGTGGACGGCGATCTATGGGTTCACAGCACAAGCACTTACGGATTTTTAGTTGATGGTCAAGTGACAATCGTGGTTACAGGAGACATCCATATTTCCGATAACATCAAATATGCAGATAGCGATAGCGTGTTGGGTCTGGTCGCTTTGGGCGAATATGACGGTTCAGGTCAGCTTATAAGCGGCGGTAACATCTTCTTTGGAGACCCTCGTTTCGGAACCATGTCAACGGCTTCTGCGCTTATGTTCGCTGCAGACAGCTTCTTATACAACACCGACGCTATTAGCAGGAGTTCAGCAGAGCCAACAAGCGGTGTTTCCATTTATGGCAATCTTAATGCTCTGAATCAGGTATCCATCCAGCGGGATTGGTTTACTAAAGGAGGGAAAGCAATGCCCGCATTCTTCGATCCCACTGTTGGCACGGATGGTGCATGGGTAGATCCGGAGACTGGTGTTGCTCTGACAGCGAACGAAATTAGTAGTCTAAGACATTATCAGATGGCGATTACTTATGATGATCGGATCCGGGCTCTAGAAACACAACCTCCGGGCTTGCCAATAGCAGAAGGGGGTATAATTTTTGGTGGACTGAAGGCTTGGCAGGAACTGCCGGGACAATAAGCGGTTTAAATTGTATCCTCTTCGGGAAAAATAGTGCAGGTTATGGCATTAAGTTAGAAGAGACATTCAGTCGGTAAACTAAAGTTGTAGGAACACATATAGACGAAACAAATGCGCCTAATCCTACACCGTTCGCTTATGCCATCGCAAATAGTGTGTGTTAGAAGGATATAAAATGGGAATAACATTCATTCAGCGGATCTTAAATGCTTTGTTTAAGAGGGAAAAAGAGAAAAATGCAATAAGCGAGGTAAAGGACCATGTTTCAATTAGCGGCAAAGCCGAAGACGGGAACAAAGGAGCAAAAACAGGTAATGCCAAGTCGAAAACCAACCTAAAAGGAAAGCACAAGGCAGAAACCGAAGTAGAAACAGAAGGAAGACTCCGATCCTGCGCAGTAGAGATAAATGGCTGTATAGATTTGATTAATAATAGTAGTAAAGGTACTCCCGGCAAGTCGAAAGGAGCCCCTGGACGTGCCAAAGTGGATGATAGAAAAGCAGACCAGAGTGCTAATAATCGTGAAGATTCAGGCAGCCGGAACAGTGATAAGGATACGGAAAGAAGCAGACAAGGCGTATCTCCTGCAGAAATGATCCTATTGTTAGCCAAAGCAGAGGGGAAGTTATCCGAAGCTATAGTTGAAGCTAAAGAAAAAGACGATAAAAAGAAGAGGGGAAGAAAGAAGAAGTCAAATTGATTAGGTTGGCAGTGACTTGAGTTTCAGACAGATAGTCAACCTGAAAAAGAAGGATCTTTGATTGAGGGCAGGGAGATATTTAGCTCAAAGAAAAATACCATACCCAAACCTACTGCCGCGCACTGTTACTGAGCTGGCAACTAAACAAATCTTTCATAATCTTCTTGTGACTTAATATCACCGTCACAACTTCAGTTGTTCATCGACAAAGAAAGCTTAAATCGATTTAGGCTCCTGCGTTTTTTCACAAGGCCGATAACTATTAAGAACATCATCTGAAGTGCTTCCAAAATTGAATATTAATAATCGATGAATGACACTTGTCGTAACTATCAGAATAATCGAAAGAAAACAATCAATATTTGATTATTTATCGGACTGGACATTCTTAAATCAAACACATCAGTCTATAAATCCGATATGTATTTTTTCGTGAAACGCTTTACTGTTTAAGCCGATGAGAAGAAACGTAGAACAGGGACTTTTGGTTTGGAAATCAGAAGTATTTATAAGATTTAGCAGGCTTGGAGTGGACTCGAATGTTTAATTTTACCAAGACTGAAATTCTGGGATTGGATATAGGATCATCTTCAGTCAAGGCAGTTCGATTACGCAAAGATGAATCCGGGTATTTGGTTGCCGCAGCCGGCTTTGCCGAGATTGCAGTAAGCGAAGAAACCAATAAAAATCTAAATACCATCAAGGCAATTCGTGAATGCTTTGAATTGGTTGGTAGCAGAACGGCATTTGCCGTTTGCGGCCTCAGCGGTCCGGAAGTTGCAGTGCGGGACTTTGAGTTTCCTTCATTATCGACTTCCGAAATAGATGGAGCGGTTTTATTTGAAGCCTCGCAGGTTTGTCCGTTCAATGCCGAAGACAGTGCTGTTGATTATCACTTGATACCTAATGAAGATGATAAGACAAGAGGCACCTTGGTAGCGGCGACGAATTCGCTGATAGCATGTAAGGTAAATCTCACAAAAGAAGCCGTTCTCAAATGCGTCCTGATGGATGTTGAGGGACTGGCACTTTTGAACTGCTTCAATGGTCTGGCCGGCGATTCTGATAAGTCCACAACCGCTATACTGAATGTTGGCTGTTCCGGTACAACGGTGGCAATTATGGGTTCTAATGGCCGGCCTTTCATTCGAGATATGACCTTTGCCGGGAATGATATTATAAAGCACATTGCGGCAGATAAAGATATGTCAACGGAAGACGTTAAAAGAATTTTGTCTGGCGAATCTACGGCAGCTCAGATGGAGCTTAACGACAGCCTTGGAAAAGCATGTCAGAAGCTTGTAGTCGATGTTTCCAATACGTTACGCTATTATGCGACCCAGGAGCAATCGACACGAGTTGAGAAAATATTTGTTTGCGGAGGTTTTGCACTCACCAATGGTTTTGTCGAGCTATTGAACAGCAGGCTCGGGATCGAAGCGGTTTTGTGGAATCCTTTTGAGAAGATATCCTGCGATACGAGTCCGCAGTTCAAAGATATTTGCGAAAAGAGAGGCCCGGCTTTGGCAGTGGCAACCGGTCTTGCTATGAGGTCGGTCTAATTGTTTATTGGAAAATACTAAAGATTATACAAGCAGCGAGATAAATAATTATGTTTACGATAGATTTGTTAAAGGGACAAGGCGTCCCACTAAAGAGCAGCCCAGGTGGCATAGCTATTATTGCGATAAGCGCTGTAATTCCAATTATCATTGCAATAATAATGTTCGGCTTCTATCTGGATGACGAAGCATATGCATCGATAACAGAACAGGAAATAGCCAGGTGCCAATCAGAGATTGAGAAATTGTCGGGTGCTGTGGAGCTGCAGAAATCATTAGAGAATGAGAAAATCCTTTACGGTGGTTGCCTTTCGGAAGTCAAGTCTTCTATCAGCAGATATATCCAGTGGTCGCCTGTCTTGGTGACGATGGTAGAGAATATGCCGGACTCCGTGATGTTAACCGGGCTTGAGGTTAGGCAGAATTCTGTGAGAAAAAAGGTTCCCAAGCCGGATAATCCACAAGAAATGGTTGAAAAGAGTATTCCTATAAGAGTGTTACTGATGAGTGTTAGCGGTAATCCGAAATACAACTGCGGCAAAGCAGTCATGGACTTTCAGGATAGTCTTCGTTCTTCAGCTTTCCTTGGGCCTAAGCTTGAGAGCATTGACTATTCACAGCAATCAGAGATGCTTAAAGGTCAGGATGTGGCCTCCTATGAAATAAAATGTGTCTTTAAGGAGAGTCTGTAAAATGTCTTGTATGAAGACGTATAAAAAATATTTTAAGACGGCGGGACTGATATGGGCGGCTTGCTTTGTGGTGTTTCTGCTCGTGTATATACTTGTTTTAGGACCTCATAAGAACAACAAAAATCTCATCGAAAATAAGTTCGCGGAGAAAAAACAGGTTTATGAATCTGCACTAAGAGCAGCGCAGAAGGAAACCAAAATCCAGTTGAATGAGCAAATCGAGCATTTACAAAACAGGCTGAAGGATTTCGTTGCTGATTTCGAGGATTCAGCTAATTTGACTTTTGAAATAAGTCAAATCGCAGACGAGAAGAAGATTGCTTCGTTCAACATCAAAGGTAAAGATAATCCTGTACTCTCTGGGGAACCGGATAGTAAGTATATTAGCGAGAACCGAATTGTTATCAATTTTGTTGGGGGATTTAATCAGTTTGCTACATTTCTGAATGCACTGGAGAGACACAGGCCTGTTCTCTTGGTGGACAAGTTCACAATAACTCGCTCGGGGCAGGACGATTCAGTTTTTAGAGTGAGTCTTGATGTTGCGGCTTTTGTCAGAAAACAACAGGACACTAAAACTTCCAATAAAAATTCTACTCAAATTTACGGTTTGAAAATATGAGAACGATAGCAATAGCTAATCAGAAAGGTGGTTGCGGCAAAACAACTACATCGGTAAACCTTTCAGCTGCCCTTGCCGAGAAAGGCGAGAGGACGCTGTTGGTTGATCTTGACCCACAAGGCCACAGCACGATAGGGTTCGGCTATGATCCCGATGAGATTAGTAAGACCATTTATAATACTCTTACGAAATCTCAAATTCCAATCTCCGAAGTTATAGTGAGCACAAAATTCGAGCGGCTTGATCTGGCGCCGAGCAACATTCTGCTTTCAGGTGCTGAGATTGAACTGGCCAGCGTAGTCGGTAGAGAACTTGTACTGACTCAGAGGCTCGAAGCAGTGAAGGATGAATATGATGTGTGTGTTATCGATTGCCCGCCGTCGCTTAGCATGTTGACACTCAACGCGTTCATTGCCAGTACTGATGTTGTCGTACCCGTTCAGGTGCATTACTATGCCATGGAAGGCCTGAAACAACTATTTGAGACAGCAAATAATATCAAAGAGCATTTGCACCCATGCAATGTGAAAATCTTAGGCTTATTGTTAACCTTTGTGGAAAAAAAGACTCTGCTCAGCAGGCAAACAGAAAAGCAAATGCGGAAATATTTCGGCGATTTGGTTTTTGATACGGTCATTCATAGATGCGTACGGTTGGCTGAGGCTCCCAGTACAGGTGAGCCGATTTTTACCTATGCTCCGGAAAGCAGGTCTGCGGCTGAATACAGGGCTTTAGCTGCTGAGATAATCAATAGCAAGGCTTCGGCTGAGCAGGTAAATGAAAGCCAGGCTTTGGTAGGGAGATAATCAATGTCAAAGAACGAGAGGAAAAGGGCAGGGCTACATAAGGAAATCTCGTCGATTTTCAAGGGAGTAGTGATTCCGCAAAAAGAAGGTGGCAGGGAATCTTTCATCGCTTCTATACCGGATGCCACCGACTTTGCCGTGCCCTCACAGCCGGCTTCGGAGTCACAAGAATCCGAGTCTCCTGAGCCGTATCAAGCTGCACAAATATTACCAGAAGCTGAGTCAATTGAGGAACCCAAGTTTGAGCCAGTTCAGGAATCCAGGATTGAACCCGTTGAAGAACCTAAGTTTGAGTCAATTGAGGAACCCAAGTTTGAGCCAGTTCAGGAATCCAGGATTGAATCCGTTGAAGAACCTAAGTTTGAGTCAATTGAGGAATCCAAGGCCGAATCCGTTGAGGAACCTAAGGTTGAGTTAATTGAGGAATCCAGGATTGAACCCGTT
>DAOUVA010000023.1 GCA_030667885.1 Phycisphaerae bacterium | reverse complement strand
CTCGATGAAATAAGTGAGATGCCGATGGATCTGCAGGCTAAATTACTGCGGGTACTACAGGAAAAATGTTTCCGAAAAGTCGGAGGTGTTAAAGATATCGCCTGCAATGCTACGATAATGGCTTCGAGCAATCGTAATCTTAAAAATGAAGTACAAGCTAATCGATTCCGTCGTGACCTTTATTACCGTCTGAATATCTGTCCTATCACTCTTGCGCCTCTTCGTTCCAAAATGCGACAGCAGGACATCCGGATTTTGGCTGAGTACTTTCTCAGGACCTCGACTATCTGTCCTGACAAGTGCGGCAAGATAACGTCACTTACTGAATTAGCTATTGAGGCTTTGGAGATACACGATTGGCCCGGAAACGTACGTGAGTTGCGTAACGTTATCGAAAGGGCGATTGTGTTGGAAACAACAGAAAAAATCGGATTAAATGGAATTATAATTGAGCCGACGGAATGGAGCGAAGTATCGAAATATCCAACGACAGGGCACATTAAAGATTTTTCGTTGGCAAAGGCTGAACGCGAGCTGATTTCTCGGGCTTTGCAAAAAACAGGCTGGCAAAAAACCAGGGCTGCCGCTCTTCTTGGTATAACCAGAGCAACCCTTTATGCCAAGGTAAAGCAGTACAATATCGAAAAGAATTCACATATCCTTTGTAGTACAAAAGAACAGGGGCAAAACGAAGTTGCTTCATCATACTTATCCCAACCTGTTGATGTTTCCTCATAAAGATATGACAGATCGTTGTCAGAAAATCTGTCGAGTCGTATAGAATCCAGACATCTTTTTCTTACCTGCAATCCTTAAAATAATGTTTCAGTCTGTTTTTTCAGGCAAAATGCCTCTAATTACATCAATCCTTATAGCAATAGCTGTCTCTGGCACAGTTATTGCTGTTTCTTTAGTAAAATTGTTTGTGGGATGCGCCATCATGAACCCACTGTTTCGTTTTAAATACGAACAGAAAGAGCAGTGGGGGGCGAAATAAGAAGCTATGGCAGAAGAAGATCAGAAAATTGAAAATTCGTCAGAAGTCCCATCGGACAGCGATTTGTTTGCGGGTGAAGTCCACAGGAATCTCTCGGAGCGTGAAGTGTTCGTTGGAGACGAAGATTTTTACAGGCTTCTGGCGAATTCCACGCCTACTACTTCAGTAAGAAGTCCTTCTAATGCAAAGAGCTCTCTGCGAGGGCCGATTCGACATAAGCGATTTTCAAACCTTCAGAAAGCGTTCGTTGCCGCAATCATCACTGTTGGGGCAATGTTGATGTATGTGGTTTTAAAACCTTTATTATTGTCCCAGAACAAGATTTCAACGCCCGCAACTCAGCAAATTAGTCCTTCTGCTTTGCCGGCTGATGATTCAATACAGGTCGTACAACAGCCAGTACAACAGACGGCTACTTTGTTTCCATCAACACAACCTCTGTCATTGGATGTTGCTCGGGACTTTTATCTGCAAAATGATTACAGTCAAGCTTATGCTGCTTATAACCAGCTTTATCAGAGTCTTCCTGCTCGTGCCAAAGATGAGCTGCTGAGAGATTTCCTGCAGTATAAAATGGCTTTATGTCTGAATAAGGCAGGCAATAGCGAACAGGCTAACAGCTTATTCAGAACACTTTCAAAAAGTCGTTCTCCTGTTATAAGAGTGGTTGCAAATTACGAACTAAGTTTACTGCAAGTGCAAAAAAAGCAATACATCAAAGCGAGAGCCATAGCTTATCAGGCGATTGCTATGGTCAGTGCAATCGATTTCGACAAGGATTGGATTTTATCATTGCAGCGTGATTGTCAGTTCCTGGTTGCTGAGTGCATGACCAGAAATGTACTTTTGCTATGCGATGCCGATGAAGATGTTCAATCCATGTTATGGAGCAGTTATGGGGACATTGATCCTTTCATAAATCTTGACCAGGCCCAGCTTCGCAGCCTTCTGAATTCCGGCTTAGAGCAGCTAAAAGAAGGTTTGCTCAGCCCACAGATTCGAAAGCTCGAACAGCAAGGTGTTCTGCCTCGTTGGTCTGTCATCGCTTATGGGGCATCTGTTGAAGAGTTACTGGCAAGATTTGTGGCAAATGCAGGCCTTGATATTTCCTGGATTCAAAACAAGATACAGGCTGCCGAACCGGCAGGGAATGCCGTCCGCAAAAGGCCGGTGAGTTTATATCTACCTTCTGCTACAGCACAGCAGGCCATCGAGGTGGCCACAGGGCACGTGGGCTTGTTATCCCATATTGATGAAAAAGGAATCTTAACAATTCACAATCCGGCTGACTATTCATCGTTATCGGAATACGTAAATTTGCTTACCCAGGAGGCTGTTTCACTTTGGAGAAATATTTTACTTACATTCCATGAAGACAAACGTGTTCCAAATGCTCATTTTGCTTTGGGGCTTTTGCACACTCAGGGAGACCAGCCCGCCAGTGCGATTGCAGAGTATAAATTGGTGGCAAATCAATTTTCACAAACATCTTTGGCGCCCTATGCACTGTTAAGTTCGAGCAAACTCAAAGCTGAGCTACTTGACTATTCCGGTGCCAGAGAAGATTTGACCCAGCTTGTTGAGCAGTATCCTGAAACCGAATATTATGGTCAGGCTTGTTTGAATCTTGCCGATGCAACCAGGAACGCCGGTTTTTTCAATGAAGCCATAAGGCTCTATCGAAAAGTAAACAATCTCGGTTTGTCTCTGGAATTACAGACTGCTTCCGCCCTTGGAGCCGGTACATGTTCTTATGAGATTCGGGACTACGAGACTGCTGCCAAATGGCTGGTTAAATACATCAAACTTGCTAATGATCCTACAGATGAAGATTTTTACTTGGCTTACTTTCATTTGGGCAAGACCAATCTGGCATTAGGGAACTATCAACAGGCATCCCTTGCTTTTCAATATGCACTAAGCGGACCGGTGGGGAGTCTTGCCAGAGAAAGATATGTCGAGACTGTCTCGGCTTTGGTTGAAACACAGATACATCTGGAGAATTTCGTCCAGGCTCTTACATTGCTGGAGACTATAGACTCCTGGCAGTTCTCGACGAAAGAGTCTATCGAGATATTACTTCTCAAGAGCAAAGTTCTTCGTCTTATGGGCTTGCCGGATAAAGCAATTGCAGTACTTGGCGACAATGCTGAATATCTGCCTGACTCTCAATTGAAAATAAGAATGTATTTTGAGTTAGCAAACTGCCACATAGCTAAAGGAGATTTGGATTTTGCCCACAAAAAATTAACAGATATTCTTATTAGCGCTACCCCGGGACCTTTGTCGCACGAAATAGCCCTCAGATTAGCAGAGGTATGTTTGGATATTGGTCAAAGCTCTCAAACAATTACTGTTTGCCGGCAGCTTTTAGATTCAGAAGTATCAAGCCAGATACGGCAAAAAGCATTAAAAGTGCAGGCAGCCGCTTATAATCAACAGAAAAATTTCGACAATGCGGCGTTAGCTCTTGTTGGTCAAAGGTAATAGTAATGAAAAATAAATATTCTATTAGATATTGCTTGTTAGTTATTGGGTGTTGGTTCTTAGTAAACCATTTTTCATTTTTCATTTTCCATTTGCCAGGCCCTGTTGTTGCGGTTGGCAAAAGAACAGCACTGAGCAGTTTAAATAATACGACGGACCCAAATAGTCACTTCAAACGCCAGTCGTGGCTGGTTGAGCTCAATATGGCTGAAGGCGAAAAGGATAAGAGCACAAAGAACGAGCTTAGCAGGATAATAGAACAAATTCGCTCTATTAACTTTGGGCTCCAGAAGGAAGATTTTGAACCCGCCATTGTCCCTGATGTGGTGCCGATAGATGTGCCTGATGAAGCTGTCTCCGAAGATCCTAATGAGCAGAATAAAAAGGAAGAAGAATCCAGCCTGCCATATGGGCTGATAACCAACCAAACTTTGCAAACAATCAAGAGCCTCTCGAAGAAGCCCGGAAATCTACACAATCCTTTTGAACTGGGAGAGACCTTGTTTCTCAGTGGATATCTAAAGGAAGCTGCAATCTTTTATCAGGAAGCTCTTAAACGTAAAAGTCCGGATGACGCCGGCTCAACTCGGGACAGAGCTTGGATATTATTTCAGATTGGCAACTGTCTGCGGAATGACGATCAGACCGAAGCAATAAAAATGTACGGGCAACTAATTACTGAGTACCCCAATTCGCCATGGAAAGAATTAGCAGACGCGAGGAGAACATTGCTCGATTGGTATCTTAAGGATGAACCCCATAAGTTGATTACCGAACGTAAACGATAGAGTATCAGGACGTCATTGTGCAGTCTAAAATGAGGTCCGCTTAAATGTAAAAGGAGTATGCTGGAAGTGAGTAAGAACGAGATAGACAACATAGGCAATGAAAAACAGGAATGTATCCCGAATATATTGATTGTTGATGACGACTCTGAACTGGCTCGGTTTATGCTTGAGATATTGGCACGCAAGGGTTTACGCGGACATCTTGCCAATGATAAAGAAAGTGCAATTAGCTTTATTAGCAAAGGCAGTTGTGATCTTGTTTTTACCAGTGACATAATAAGCCGAAAGACAAACTTGTCCGGTCGATTGCAGGATGGCTTTGAACTGCTTGAGAAAATCAGAGATAATTGGCCGGAACTGCCCGTGATTATGATGACAAAGGCCAAAGCCCTCAGCAAAAAAAAGCAACAGATGAATATAGAGATGGCAGTTGAAGCCATTCGAAGGGGCTGTAGCGATTTCTTGGTTAAACCGCTTGACTATGTAAAAATAGATAATCTCCTGGATACTTATCTGCCTAATCACAGCGTCTCAACGGTAGCTTCTTCTCACGAGGACACACGCTGTCTTTATCAAATTATAGGTGGAAGTGCAAAACTCATTCAAACCGTAGATTTGGCTAAAAAGGTCGCTCCAACATCGGCACCGGTTTTAATAAGTGGCGAAAGTGGGACGGGCAAAGAACTTCTCTCTTATCTTGTGTATCAAAAAAGTAAAAGAGCACAGGGCTCATATGTGAAAATTAATTGTGCAGCATTAAGTGATTCGCTTCTCGAAAGCGAACTGTTTGGGCATGAAAAAGGCGCTTTCACCGGAGCCTACGCTCAGCGAAAAGGACGATTTGAAATGGCTCACGGTGGAACTTTGCTCCTGGATGAGATTACCGAAACACCAATAAGGTTTCAAGCCAAGCTTTTGAGGGTGCTCGAACAGCAGGATTTTGAAAGAGTTGGAGGAAATGAAAGTGTCAGAGTTGATGTTCGGATAATAAGTACTACGAATAAGGATTTGTTACAGGAAGTCCGGCAGGGACGGTTCCGTCAGGATCTTTATTACCGGCTAAGCGGTGTAAGATTAGTGGCCTGCCCGCTCAGAGAACGTAAAGATGATTTATATGATCTTGTATGGTTTTTTGTCAACCTTTACACTCGAGAAGTACAGCGGCGTATCACAAAGCTTGACCCGGCCATGATGGACATTTTTGCTAAATATCACTGGCCCGGAAATGTACGCCAATTACGGAATGTTGTAAGAACTTCATTGATTTTGGGGATTGGGCGGACACTGTCTTTGGCTGATGTTTCATGGCTTTTTGATGAATTGCAACCGCTGCCACAGGAAGGAAACAACGATTTAATGGTATCGAGATTGGCCAGAAACGGACTGAGTTCATTTGGTGAAGATAAATACAATGACCTTGAGATAAGATCAAATACTGCTCGGGTTTCAGACTTGGGAGGAGTACCGCTTGAGCATGTTGAAAAGCAGGCGATTTTAGATACTTTACGGCGGACAGGAGGAAATCAGACAAAGGCTGCAAAGGTTTTGGGTATTAGTGACCGAACGCTGAGAGACAGGATACATAGGTATCGTAAACAAGGTTGCATGCAGTTGGCATGAAAAGAGTATATTTATCGTTAATCCTTGAGGAAAACAAATGGCAGATGCGGACGAAATAAAACAGCCGAAAATGCAGGAACAACAGGAGGAAAACGAGGAGACAAAAAAAGTCCCGAGTGAAAAAAAGTCCCGGGTGGCTCGTTTTCTACCAAAAGGAATAATAGTTGTTGTGGTGGTGATTTTTGCCGGGACCGGATTCACTCTCGCTCGATTGCTTATCGGTTCCTCAACATCTCAGACAGCTCGAGCTTCCGAACAGGGCCAGTCATCTCAGTTAGAAAACATGGATACAAAGGATTCTGGGGCTGACTCTCAAAAGAGATGGTATTATCATTTGGAACCTGTCATAGCAAATCTCAATGTGGACGATGTAACACGCTATGTTAAGGCATCTTTAACGCTTGAACTAAGTTTTGAAGTGGATGAGAAAAAAGGCACAGCTTTTATTGATGAGAAAAAGCCCATTTTAACGAATTGGCTGACTGTTTATCTCGCGAGTTTAGGCCTTGATGATATTAGGGGCGACCGTAATCTCAAGCGAATCCAATCACAGGTACTCGATGCTTTTAATGAAAAGCTTTTTCCTGATTCCAAACCCTTAATCAAAAACATTCTATTCAAGGAATTCGCTGTACAATGAGTATAGGGACTAAAAATTTAAGCAAAGAAAAAATACACCAGCTTCTCATTGCTGTTGGGTCCGGCCCATTGGAAGATACTACCGGGATAAAGGCTACCGAGTACAATTGGAACCAGCCTCACTATTTTGATCGCAAGCAGCTCAATAGGCTCGATGATTTCACAAAAAGAGTAGCCAGATCCATGTCTGTAAAATTCGTTGATTTTTGCCACAGCGAGTTTGATGTCAATGTTGTTTCGACAGAGCAGCATTTTGCCGCTAAACTTGTTGACCAGGCCATGGAGAGCGGGCAGAATGATTATTATCTTGCTTTCGGAAACGACCAGGACCATCCCTGTGGACTAATTAGCATACCTACTCAGACTGCGTTTCTCTGGGCCACACAATTGCTTGGTGACCCTGAATCCGAAGTAGAGGATTCAGGCAGAGATTTATCTCAATTGGAAGAGTCGCTTTTGTTGGATCTGCTCTCTGCCCTTATTAAAGCTTTTTCTCAGAAAAGTTGGGAATTTCAGCCGGACAAGAACATTGCCCGAAGACTCTTTCCTATTGAACTCAAAGGTACGGAAGAGCTATGCAAAATTACTTTTGATGTGAAAAAAAACGACCAGGAAAAAGGGACAGAAGCTTACATCCTGATACTATGCAGCAAACTGGAATCCGCTGTGGGCAAAGCCGAACATGATGTAGGTAGTTTTTCTGCCGACGATATCTCAAAAGCAATCCTTGGTCATATGCAGAAAATGCCCGTTTTTATTACGGCACAACTGGCTTCTACCGTGCTTACTCTTAAAGAGATAATGAGTCTTGAAGTGGGCGATATATTGTTACTTGATAAAAAAGTTAATGAGCCTATCGAATTAATAACAAGCGGTCGAACGGCTCTTCTCGGGCGACCTGCAAGATTAGCTGGAAAGTATGCAGTTGTAATTGAAGAACTATTTAGTGATACAGGATAAAAGTATGTCAATGCTTTCACAGAAATAACGAACAAGGCCGGGGAGACCGTTCCGGGTACGACTACAAGAGCAGAGTGATAATTACGGAAGATTAAAAATTACAAAAGGAAATTAAAATATGGCAGAGACAACTGAAGCTGTACAGGAGGAATCTAAAACGGAGGCACAAGCTGTCGAATTTTCTGAAGCTACTGTGACCGGAGACACTGGGGCCGGTAGTATCGACCTCTTACTTGACGTGAATATTGCTGTTACAGTTGCTATTGGACAAACAGAAATCCCTGTACGCCGACTTTTGCAGCTTGGACCTGGCTCTGTATTAGAGCTTGATAAATCTATTGATGAACCAGCAGACTTGTACCTTAGAGATATGAGGTTTGCAACCGGAAGTATTGTGGTTGTAGACGGCCGCTTCGCAGTAAAGATAAAACGAATTCTCGGTCTTGGTGATGTTGCTGCCGGGGCATAAACTTCAGAAGGAATTGTAATGGCAGGTTCTTTACAATCAAATACAGCAAGAGATCTGGGGCAAAACTCACGAAATAATCCGTTCACGTCCCACAGCAATATTATTCTGGCTTTTGGTCTGGTGACCATTCTTGCTACCCTTCTAATCCGTCTTCCATCACCAGTGTTGGATATACTGCTGGCTGGCAGTATATCATTGGCTGTGTCTGTTTTAATAATAACGCTCACCTCAAAAGAGGCCCTCGAATTATCGACCTTCCCTTCCCTGCTTCTTTTCGTAACACTCTTTCGACTTTCGCTTAATGTAGCCTCGACGAGATTGATACTATTACAGGGTGAAGCCGGGAAAATTATTCAGACCTTCGGCGATTTTGTTGCCGGTGGTAGTTTCGTCGTCGGAGTCGTAATCTTTCTCATACTTGTTGTTATACAATTCGTAGTAATCACAAAAGGAGCGGGGCGAATAAGTGAAGTCGCTGCGCGGTTTACTCTTGATGCGATGCCAGGTAAGCAGATGGCAATTGACGCGGATCTTAACGCAGGGACTATTACCGAAGAACAGGCAATCGAACGAAGAGAGAAAATTGTCAAAGAAGGTGAATTTTACGGCGCAATGGATGGTGCCAGCAAATTCATTCAAGGCGATGCCAAGGCCGGGCTGATAATCACGGCTATTAACATCGTCGGCGGTGTAGCTATGGGTTACTCACGCGGTATGACAGTTGGCGTTGCTATAAAAACATATTCGATTCTTTCCATTGGAGATGGCCTTGTCAGTCAGTTGCCTTCGATGATAATCTCCATAAGCTCAGGTTTTCTCGTAACCAAAATATCTTCCAAGTTTAGTGTCGGACAGGATCTTAGCAGACAGTTTCTTAAAACAAGTGAGCCGCTGACCATAGCATCTGTCATTATTGCTGCAATGGCCTTTGTGCCGGGCCTGCCAAAAATACCTTTTCTGTTGTTGGCTGCTGGTACTGCTTTAGCAGGACGAACAGTGGTCAAATCTGAAAAAACCCGTCCGGAAAAGCTCGAAGACTCCGCACACAAGTCAAGAGCCGAAAAACAACCGGTTGAGGACCTGTTGGACGTTGACAGAGTTTCTGTGCAGGTCGGTGTAAGATTGATTAGTATGGTGGATCCTCGCAAAGACAGTGCTATATTTGACCGCATTGGTGCCTTGCGCAGAAAATTTGCTCAGGAATTTGGCATCGTTATTCCTCTTGTCAGGTTGCGGGATAATATAAACCTTGAACCAACTACTTATGAGATTAAGATTTTTGATCATGTAGTAGCAAAGGGCCAGTTAGAACCGAATATGTTCCTTGCTATGGATGCCGGTAATGCTCAGGTGAAAATCGAGGGTACTGAAACCACAGAACCTGTTTATGGATTACCCGCTTTATGGATTGCACCCGATAACAAAGAAAAAGCTGAACTCAATGGATATACTGTAATTGACCCGGAATCCGTTTTTATTACTCATTTATCTGAAACGCTGAAAAAGCACGCAGACGAATTACTAACCCGAGAAGATGTTCAGCTTCTTATTGACCGGCTTCGAAAGACACAGCCGTCTTTGGTAGGAGATGTTGTTGGGGCCAATGGTGAAGTATCTATTGGATTGCTTCAGCGAGTGCTTAAGAACCTCTTGACTAATGCGATACCTATACGTGAGCTTACTGTTATACTTGAGTCCTTGGCGGAGAATGCTTCGAAAACTAAAAACGCCGATGTCTTAACAGAGATGGTTCGGAAATGCCTTAATAGAACTATTACCGATCTGTATAAAAACGAGGCTGGTAAAATATTGGCCATAACACTGGAACCATCACTCGAACATCAAATAGTTTCAAATCTGCGACAGGAAGCGGATGGAATAAATATCGCCTTACCCACTGAAATGGCTATGGATATAAGTAGAAAAAGCGCACAAGCATGGAAGGAAGCAATGGACAAAGGTTTGGACAGGATCGTTTTACTCTGCGATTCAAGATTGCGTTCGCCGCTGGCCGCAATGTTATCCAGAACAGTCTCACTCTTACCGGTCTTAGCTTATGATGAAATAGTGTTTGGGACTGAAGTTGAACCAATAGAAACCATATCATTCCAGCAAGCTGAGATGACAGCACCAGGTGAAAAAGGACAGCTTGCCCCTGCTTTAGCAGGGGGGGCAACAATATAATATAATTCGTGATTTGTTGTACGTGAAGGTCATAGGTTGTGATATACAGGATTTGAACTATGCTGTTACATATTAAATCTGTTGCAATAAGTATTGCCGTGACATGCTTTTTTGGTGTGAGCCTGATAGGTTGGATTAGCGGACTTTCACCTTTCACCTGCTGCAAAAGAGCACTGGTCGGAGCGGTGCTTGCCTATATAGCAGGCACTTGGGCGGTAAGGGGAGTAAACGCTATTTTGTTAAGTGCGATGGTTACAAACGAAATGAATAAACAAGAGGAAAAGGATAGTGACGATAGAGACTGAAAACATCTCTGAAGATCAGTTAATTAGAAACAATAAAGACGACTTATTAACTTTGGAAAAACCTAAAGATAGCCGAAAGCATCTAAATTACGTTGCCCTGCGCGCATACTCTGGACAGAAAAAATCCAACAAACGCCGAATCGATGATGAGCAGATAACCGAACTTTTACCTATGGTTCACAGGATTGTGAGGCAGGTGGTAACATACCTGAAGCCTCCGTTGTCGTTTGAAGATATGGTTTCCGCTGGGGCTGTTGGATTGGTTAAAGCTTCACATGATTATGACCCGTCCCATCAAACAGAATTTAAAACCTATGCTTATATTAGGATCAAAGGAGCTGTTATTGATGAGCTGAGGGCATCATCGTTGCTGCCTGCAAATATAAATAAGAAAATTCACCGGGCCCGGCAGCTTAGCCGGAAAATACTTGAACAGACTGGCACAAATCCTACTGATGCTGAATTAGCCGAAAAACTTGGAATCTCTGTTGATGAGCTTTTTGAAACATTCGAAAGCGCTCGTGCGCAATATTTTGTCTCACTTGATGGCTTTAATGAGGAGTCACCTGTATTGAGTAATCTGTTGGCTGCAACTCATACCAGCGCTCCGGATGAGCAAATCGAACGAGTTGAGCTTTTAGATAATTTGACCGAGGCGATACAGAAATTATCCGAGAGGCAGCGGCAGCTCATCCTCCTTTATTACCAACAGCATCTGACAATGAAGCAAATTGGCGAGATTTTTGAAATTACCGAATCACGCGTCAGTCAAATGCACGCAAGCGCTATATTTAACTTATCTGTTAAATTGAGGCAGTGGAAAGATGGCAGATTATAATTCCAATATGATAAAACCGGTCGAAGGACTGCAAAGTATCACTGGTTTAACTCCCGCAAAACGCCGTAAGGAAAGGAAACGAAAACAACAGTTAGACCAGAAAAAAGATGAACAACAGATGGATGAATCGTTTGAGGAACAGGATATGGACAGTAACGACAATGAATGGACTGAAAAACGAGATGAGCTGGAGCACGATAGTACTGGGATTGATTACTGTGCTTGAATAATAGCCTCGCCGATTGACGATTCAAGCTTGGAACGGAAATAAACCTTTAGCTAATCAAAAAGGAATTAGAGAATAAATGAGAAATACAGCAAATAGGATTCTTAAGAAAAGTGACGTTAAACTTGAAGGCCAATTCACCCTGGATATTGTCCAATCCGAGACAAGCTCCTCGAAAGAACCGGCAGAAGACTTGGTTGAGTCACAGGTGCGTATCGTGGAAAGTCAGTCTGAATATTCTGTTATAGAAATAACATGTTCCTGCGGAACTTCAATGCATTTGAGATGTGAATATGCTGATTTCAAAGCGGCGGAGATTTCAAATCAAAATGTTGAGCCGGAAATGTCGACTGTGTGAAATAAATGGAGAATACTAAAATGCAAACTATCAAAAAAACAATTTTATTGCTTTCATTAATGCCGATATTTTTAATATCGAACTGCGTGTCTGTACAGGAACCCCCAAGGGCTGCTGTAAGACCCAACTTTACTGAAATACAGCAGAATACTTCCGTAGCAAACAGGTTTCAGGAATCTGCTTCACAGAAGCCGACCGTTGTAGAATCTGCGATGGAATTGTCCCAGCAGTATGCCAAACTTTCTGAAGAAACGGCTGTGTTACGGCAACAAAACCGAGACCTTACTGGCACGAATCAGCTCCTTGAAGAACAGGTTCTTGCTCTTGATGCTCAATTGCAGCAGGCCCAAAAAGAATTAAGCGAAGCAAATGACGTTGTAATTGCAATGCAGATTGAGTTGAATAGTTGGAAAAACGATATCCTTGGTTTTCGAGACGAAATACGTGATGCGGAAACAGCTCAACTGGAAGCATTGCTTAAGATACTTACGGTTCTCGGCGGAGAAGTCAATGTCGCATCATTAAGTAAAACAACTCAGTCTAAACCATAGGAAGCAATGACATTAGGTGAATCGAATGAATAGCTTAAGAACTCTATTATCACATCGGAAAACTCGGCGTTTATTGCTCTTTGCTTGTAGCTTGAATCACATCTCACGAGTAACGATATTGTGCTTGCTGGCGGCTCTTTTATCAGGCTGCATTACTTATTATTCTGGTTCTGCTCCGGCCGCCGACTACTATTATATAAATCCGAATAAGAGCTTATCTTCAATTGGGAGGGTGGCAATTGTAGAGTTGGACAACAATTCGAGTTATCCGGAAATCTCCAATGATGTAATCGAGAAACTATACCAGGCGCTGCAAAAGAAACAAATTTTCGGTTTAACTGTTGTCCGTCAGAGTGACTCTTTATGGAGAAGTTTGCAGTTGGATTTGAATTCGCAATACACTCTTGAACAGATATCGGAAATCCGTGAAACGTTAAAATGCGATGCGATATTGCTTGGCACTATTACCGAATTCAAGCCTTATCCTCATATGATTATTGGGCTACGATTAAAGCTTCTTGACCTGCGTGATGGGCAGTTGTTATGGGCTCTTGAGCAGGTTTGGGACAGCGCTGATAAAACAATCGAATATCGTATTAAAGACTATTTTCGTTCTCATAAACGCTCAGGCTATGCACCTTTGGAGGAACAGTTGACATCTGTCAGTTCACTTGAATTTATTAAGTTTGTAAGCTATGAGATAGCTGAAACATTATAGCTGGATCGCAGGATATAAAAATGTTATTGAAAAGGAAATGTTCGGAGTTATAATTTGTCCGAAAAGAATAAAATATTTTGGAAAATATGTTAAAGTTTTGTCAAAAATGTGCGAAAAGATATATAGAAAGGTTATTTTGGTAAAATATATTGTGCAATGATAGAAAAAGTGGATACTAATCAAATTCAGAACTTCCTGGAAAAAACGCCATCAAGACTGCCCAGCTCTACACCGGTAGTTTCAGGTAATGATGCGGATGTCTCTGTCCAGGTCGATTTTGCTTCATTTATTGACGCTGCAATGCAAACTCCGAAAACGGACTCCCAGGCTATCGAGAAGGCAAAACAACTTTTATTGTCAGGTCAACTTGAAAGTCCGGAAAATATCAAGCAGGCAGCAGAAAACATCTTAAACCTTGGTATATGAAATATTAAAAATATAAATTCTTAGACAATAAGGCCGACCAAGGATGGTCGAAATAGGAGCCTGAACGGATTTATTAGCTCGGCGAGGAATTGCGTACACTTAGCGAACCTAAGGTTACTCATACCTCGCCGTTTTCATTGCTTTTACGTTGGTATTGTCCGTATGAAAAGTTCGATGGATTTACAAAAATATCAGCTAACATTTCGAGTGCCGATTGATGAAAAATTCAAAAAGCTCTGGAAATATTACATCTTGCAGAGTTTTTTAGCAGCCATTGCCTTGTTTATTATTGTCCTTGTTCTGGATAAAGACAAAATGGTCGTAATCAGCGCAATGGGCGCTACCGCTTTTATCGTCTTCGCAATGCCAAATGCTGTCTCAGCGCATTCGAGAAATGTCATAGGTGGCCATCTGGCTGGTTTGGCCCTGGGAATGTTATTTTTCTTAATTGAAATCCCATATTTTTATGAGTATCCACTTATAGTGGGAATTGCTATCTTTGTTATGGCGGCTTTGGACGTCGAGCACCCTCCCGCAGTTGGTACAGCTTTGGCTGTTTTGATAAATGAAGTCTCTATTGATGTCTTGTTCATCATAATAGCAATCGCAGTAATGCTGTCACTCTGCCATTATTATTTGAGACATCACTTAAAAGATTTGGTCTAAGCTTTTCTGACAGGACTCGTTCTCTGCTGTTAAACATAGCAATTGAGCTTCGGCGATGTATGTCCATTATCTATGGGAATTCTTGTTATATTCATCCGGTCTGTATAGATGACTGATTTACTGAAGTCTTTGATCCGTGGATTCGCGGACGTTTCCCAAGTGCTTTTTTTTGTCTTTGGTGTGCTGGTGGCAGTGTTGATGTTATGGGACCTAACGTTTGCTCTGCTTGTGTAGCGCAGTTCATCGATGTTTTCGCTAAGAGGAATACTTCTAATAACTTTACATGATATTCTTTTTATCATTCTGTCACCCCCTCAATAACTATAATTCTAACAGATTCGGGCGGCAAAATCAAGGGAAATTTCGGTGACATTAGCTATAGAAGCTGTTTTTTGGCTATATAGGGCGAAATCCTTTAGGCTCAGATGATATTATAGGGCGGTAGGGAATTTATAATGGATAACCTTTAGGTCTGCTGATAGAATAATTCAGGTTTTAAGATGATTCCGAATGGTGTTCATTTTTAGTATTTGACTCCTGGCAAAAGGAATAAAAAGATGCAGATTATAGCTCAATGCCCGGCTTGCCGGAGCTCTTGGCAGCTCGAAAGTAGTGCTGCTGACAGAAGGATAAGATGCCGCAAATGTGGCAAACTATTCAAGGTACCAAAATTGGAGGAGGTACCAAAAGCTGCTAAAATGATAAAACAGGCAAAAGGTACCATTTACGTAGATGAAACCGGTAAAACCTATGGCTAAAACACGATAATTATTGTGTGCGGTTTTGTTAGCGAAGAGGGTAGTTAGAACCTTCTAAAATGCTTAGGTTTTTCTGTTTTGCTTTATTTTGCAGATGCTATTTTGTGAACAAACAGTTCTCATATATGAGAACATGAAATTCTTGTATAAAGCTGAATTTTCTTGACATAGGTATATATAATTTGGTATAAGTTATAATGTTGGATTTTGTGGTTTTTGAATTTAACGTGAATAAAATATCCATTGTTCCTGGGCAACACCTAATAAGTATTAGGTGAGGAACGGATTTGGTGTGAGGTTGATACCTCAGAGGCAGGGTTCTAAATTTCAAACGACAACATATGGATTATTTCTGCACAGAGGTATCTAAAATACTTCTCCTACAATAAAGTCATTTTTTATGAGCACAGAGTGTGGTGAAGATTCTTTGTTGCTTGCGTGAAGGTTGTTTTCAGACCGGTACAGCCAGGCGCTGAGTTTCTGTGAATTATTTACCTGTCGATAACAACAGATGTTTTGGTGTGTGGCCAAAGCGAAGTTTCTTATAAGTTATCAGTTTAAGGCTTCTGCAAAATGAGTGAAATTATAACGAATTCATTTTTATCACCAATGTTCAAAGTCGGTTAAGGTCAATTTTAGGACACAGATTGCGGTATTGATATATTTTATTGTCCTTTAGCCTGTTTTAGACAGAGCATTTCCAACGGCTTTGTCATAGCTCTTTGAAAAGTTAATCTTTCAGCACTAACCAGGTCAATTAGCAGGCTCTGCGTAAATTTGGTGGATTGGCAAATGTTCGATAGCACCGCATCTTCTCAGGTTGCTTTAGTAAAACGCTGGCAGCTACGGCAATAAGGCTGGCAGTCAGATGTGCGATAGTCATCTGATTGCTTATGGCAGTAAAACCATAGTGGGTTGTCTGTTCGGCTTCTCTGTCACCAAGCCGAGAGAAGTACCGTTCAACGGTCTGTCTATCCTTGAATGTCTCTTTGAATTCTTTGCTGTCTCTTGGAACTCTTGAGCGGGCATCATCGGTGACATCAAGATATTTTGTGCAGCCGTAGCACTTGCCTGTATCAAACGATGGATCATTAGCGGGACAGACATTATTGTGTTCGGCTGAGAGCTTTTTGCTTATCTTTAGAGGACATCGAAACTTGATTCTATCCCGATTACCTTCAGTCCATTTGCCGGCAGATTTCATTTCAAGACCTGCATCACATAAAGGACAGCCATGTGGACCAAAGGTTTTATCATCTTTGCTGTTTCTCTTATTGATGGGTATATATGGAGTTGATTTCATTTGCTCAACGATGAAAGTGTAAAGTTCTCTGACATCGTATGCTTTATCGGCGAGGAAGATAGCCCCTTTTTTGAATCGGTATCTGCGTTTGAGTTCTCTGATAAGACTGAATGCAGCATCCTGATCGGTGATATTGTTTGGTAATGTTTTCTCGACCAGGCATACTCCTTCTTTGCTAACTACGGCATGTGTTCCAAAGCCCCAGAAGAAAATCATATTCTGCTTTTTGCCGTTT
>DAOUVA010000484.1 GCA_030667885.1 Phycisphaerae bacterium | reverse complement strand
GGTAGAACCGTTTGTCTGGTCGCCAAATCCGTCCGCCCAGGCAATATATATCCTGTTACTGCCTTCCTCACCTTCATTAATGTCATTGTAGCTCTCTATATCGTCCACAATAAGGAAGTTGGCTGTCGTAAAGCTCCAGACATTGCCTGTCTGTATCGTACCGCCGGCCTCGACCTCATCGATACGCCAATAATAAGTAATGTCCCATTCGAGTTGTCCGGGGTCATAGCTCTCAGAACCGAGTGGCCTGTTGCCCTTGTAATCGGGTGAGCTGGTATCGGCGTTTCTCACAGCATCTGCGTCAGTGCCGAAATACACGTCGTGCGAAACCGCTGCTTCTCCGGCACCCCAGCTAAGGGTTGCTCTCTGGCTCACATCTACAGCATTATTAGATGGATTCGCCTGGCTTGCCTTTACAGGCAGCGACAAAGCCGCCTGAGGAATGAGCTCCTTGGGCGTGCTGGCACTCGACCATCGCAGTTCCGCTACTGCGCCGCCGCCGTTCTCATAATACTCCATTACAAGGCTGTACGAACTACCTGAGACCAGGTCGATTGTACCCCTGACCTCGGTCGTGCCCTGATCTACCCACCGATCGACAAGCTGTTGACCATCAATCCAAAGACGCGCGCCATCATCGGTATTGGTGTAGAATGTGTAAGTTTCTGTAAATGCCGCTTCTACTTCGCCGACCCATCTGGCAGAGAAGTTATCATCACCGACCGCCGGATCAGGTCCGCCCGGGTCACCCCAGCTAAAGTTAATTTGCGCGTCTGTTCGTGTCAGCACAAGATTCCCAAAACTCATGCCCGTGTAGTAATCGCCTCGTACGCCTCCGCCGACCTTGGCAGTTGTGAAACTCAAGACGTTGCCTTTGTAGGTGTTGATGGCATCGAACTCATCTACCCGCCAGTAGTAAGTCTTCTCTGTTTCAAGGGTATCGAGAGCATAGGTTGTGATTCCCTGTGGAAGTCCACCGACGGCATTGTTCACATCCTCAAAGCTCTCACCGAAATAAACGGTATGCAGTTTCGCGCAGAAACCAGCCGACCAGCTAAGGTCTGCGTTTGGTTAACAAACTTGGCGCCGTCTGATGGACTGGCGTTGTATGCTGTCCTGGGAGGAATACTAAAGCTCCAGACTTTACCCTTCCACGGGCTGTTCGGATCGGCATCATTGACTTCATCAACTCGCCAGTAGTAAGTCGTTCCCGGAACAAGGCCGTCCGGAAAAGCAAATCCGGGAAAGCCCGCTACTGCATTCGCTGTGGCTTGGTTGCCTATGAATGTACCTTCGGCGCCGTCGTTCACATCTTCGAAATTTTCGCCCATGTACACATCGTGCGAGACCGCGTAATATCCCGCCCTCCACGACATACTGATCCATGTGTCTTCATGCAGAGCACCGTCCTCCGGAACCGGACGCCCGGCGAACGGGTTACCGCCGCCGCTGCCAAGATTTGGGATATACCAGTTGTTAATCCATTCACTTATAACTTCCCCGCGTGGGTCATCGTCTTGACTGGCTGTCTGGTAGAAAATGCCTAAGCGGCCGCCGGTCTCTATATTATGCACGATAACGGGGTCAGCTCTTGTTCCGGCATCGTTTTGAGCAAGAATCAGTTCGGCCTCCCAGTCACCTTCAAGTTCATCAAGATGGAATGGCCGGTCACTTGCTAAATCTAATAAAGATGGAGTGAGATCCTGACCGTCGGCTGTAACAACACAAGGAGTATCGTCGTCCCACATTGTAATGCCGGCAATGTCCATCATATTCTGTAATCCACCTGCATCATTATTTCCACCGGTTCCGACGTAAAACATGTAGTCACCGGTGTTAACAATACAATTACCATCATCTAAAAATAGTTCGGCTAATGAGCCATCAGTCTGTGCATTACCGGATGTATAAATAGTGTCTGGGAAATTTCCGCACATAATTAAAAGGTCTGATAAACCATCACCTGTGTGGTCTGCTATCCAATCTGCGAGGGCATCTAAATCATTTCCTGTGAATTGCTCAACAGAAACTGCCGTTACGTTGTCAACAATTTCTTGCATTTCGCGGTCAGCCGCAGCTTGACCAAACCAGCCTGCTTGTGTCGAAATCGCTATCTCTATAGCCATAGCCGACGAGCTAAATGCAAACGCGACTAAGAACACAAACACTAAATGTTTCGTTTGTTTAGACATAATAGTCCTCCTTAAAAAAGTTAAAATTTCCATGCTTTGACCACACACCAAATTCCCGATATCTCAGGATTGTTTTCAATATAGGAATGGTTAATTGATGAAAAGTTTGAATATAAAGCCGAGCAGCGCAAAATCTGGCTGTTACTTAAAACCACGCTGCTGGCGCAACACATAATCACTCCTCCTTAAATATGTACAAACCGAAAGCTCGTCTTGCGGGAGACATAAACCGACATATATATCTCAACCTCCTCAACGAAACAAACTTTACCTAATATATATACTATCTATATCACTTTTTTGTTTTCCAGTCAAGGGAAAATCACCAATTTTCCCCAATTTTGAGCAATAGTGGGGTTTTTCGCAGTATGGAAAAGGGGCCTATACCGAAACAAATCAGTATAGGCCCCGAATTTACAAATCAATTGTGCTAACTGCACAATTTTACTTAACAGCCAAATCCCTTCTCTAAGGTGCCGGTGGATACAATCGAATATCATCGAAGAACACTGAACCTGCCCCGCCGGCCGTAGGATTGGTCCTGTTGCCGAAGCCGAGAGTAATTGTATTAACATTGGTAAGGTTAATACCGAACGCCTGAAGGTCGATATTCCATGCGGTCCAACTCCTTGTCAGTGCTGCATCAGGATTATCATGATTGACGGCTGCGGTGCCGTTGAGAACAACATACATCTGCTCAGGAGCATTAGACGAAGAGCCTCTGAACCAAATTGTCAGAGTGTCCACACCGTTCACTGTCCAGTCACGATTAGAAGTCAATGTCAAAGTCGCCTCGGATTTACCAACTGCGTTATCGTAGGCCATCGGCATCGACTGCAAACCGCCGTGAACGATAGTCTGCTCGGCAAACGGAGCATTAGCATTACCAACGACAGAGCCGTTTGTGGTCGGATTGTCGAATCCGTCCACCCAGGCCAGATATATCCTGTTGCTTCCCGGCTCACCTTCATTAATGTCATTGTAGCTCTCCATATCGTCCACAATCAGGAAGTT
>DAOUVA010000382.1 GCA_030667885.1 Phycisphaerae bacterium | reverse complement strand
TTTTCACAGCAGCCGCGCCGCTATCGGGGAGATGAAATTCCCGCACGAAGCATTTCAGCAAGATGGCTGGATGGTGGGAAGAAAAAAATCCTGACCTTTACACCGAATCTGAATTCAGGTGAGTCGAAATGAGGTGGTAAAAACAAAGCAGGGAGTTTGATTGTGAATCGACGTGAGTTTATTAAGTTTGCTATCGGCGGTGCGGCGGCGGTTGTAATGCCAAATTACGGCTGTGCGGTTGGCGGTAATTCTAAAGCGACTGCAGAACGGCCCAATATTATTCTTATTATGGCCGATGACTTGGGATACGGTGACATTAGCTGTTACGGCAGCAAAAAAATACGCACGCCGAATATCGATGCCTTGGCAAGGGGTGGGATGAAGTTTACGGATTATCATTCCAACTGTCCTGTGTGCAGTCCGACAAGGGCTGCTCTGCTGACCGGGCGCTACCAGCAGCGGTGTGGTATCGAGGGCGTCGTAACAGCCGCAAAGCACCGTTATACAGGGATGGCTCTGGAGGAAGTAACTTTTGCCGAGGTACTGAAAAGACGTGGCTATGCAACGGGCATTTTCGGTAAGTGGCACATAGGTTACAACGTAGAATTCAATCCGGCCAGGCAGGGATTCGACGAGTTTATCGGTTATGTCAGCGGCAACGTGGATTATCATTCGCATATCGACCAGGCGGGCTTCGACGACTGGTGGAAAAATTTACACAAGGCCCCTGAAGAGGGATACTGCACCGATTTGATCACCAAACACGGAGTGGATTTTATACAGCGGCATAAGGATGGACCGTTCTGTTTGTATCTGCCGCACGAGGCGCCGCACTATCCTTATCAGGGTCGCCAGGACCCGCCCGAGCGTTTGAGTGGCGGCAGGAAAGGCGAGAAAGCCAAAGGCCGGGAGATTGCGCGGGCGTATAAGGAAATGGTTGAAGTGATGGACGAGGGAATCGGGCGGATTGTCGAGACGGTTAGACGTCTGGGCTTAGAGCGATCAACGTTTATCTTTTTCTGCTCCGACAACGGTGCTACCAAAAACGGCTCCAACGGTGCGCTGGCCGGTTACAAGGGCAGCTTGTGGGAAGGCGGGCACCGGGTTCCGGCTGTTGCCTATTGGCCGGGCAGAATTAAGGCCGGTACAACTACTGACCAGACGGCCCTGGGGATGGATTTATTTTCTACGATGGTATCAATTGCAGACGCAACACCACAGGCGGATTTGAAGCTTGACGGCGTTGACCTTTTGCCGATGCTGACCAAAGGCGCAAAGCTGCCGGAACGGATGTTGTTCTGGCGTTACAAAAAAGGAAAGGCCGCACGGAAAGGGCCGTGGAAATTGCTGGTTCAAAATAACCAGTCAAAACTGTATAATCTTAGCGAAGACCTCGGCGAGAAAGAGAATCTTGCAGGGGCAAAGCCTGATATGGTCAAGATGCTTGAAGATGAACTGGCCGCCTGGGAGCAGGAAGTTTCGGCCGGTGTTGAGTTGAGGGCGTGAAAATAGCAATGTAAGATGAATTAGGGAGTTTGGGTATTGAGTACTCTCTACATTTTTTAATTTGGAGGTAATAATTATGGAAAACAAATCGATTAGCCGGCGTGATTTTATGAAGAGTTGTGCTGCAGGCGCATCGATGCTTGTCGGTTCGGGTTTAATTTCAAATGAAGTATTCGCGGCCAAAAAGAAAAGGCCCAACATTGTTTTGATAGTCAGTGATGACCATGGACTCGAAGCTTTGGGCTGTTATGGTAATAAAGTAATCAAGACGCCGAATCTGGATCAGCTTGCGGCTGAGGGTGTTCGGTTTACGAATGCTTTTTGTACGACGGCAAGCTGCAGCGCGAGTCGGTCGGTGATTTTATCGGGTATGTACAATCACGCAAATGGCCAGTACGGGCACCAGCACAGTTATCATCACTTCATCTCATTCCCGACCGTTAAATCTCTACCGGTGCAGTTGACCGAGTCGGGATACAAGACGGGGCGGATAGGCAAGTATCATGTTGCGCCGGACGAGGTTTATAAGTTCGATGTTGCGCTAAAGGGCAACAGCCGAAGTCCTGTCGAGATGGCTAATAACTGCCGGGACTTTGTCAGCGATGATGCCAACCCGTTCTTCCTGTACTTCTGCATGAGCGACCCGCACCGCGGGGGCGGTACAGCCGAAGAGATGCCGACCAAACCCGACCGTTTCGGCAATCGCCCCAGTGGAGAATATCCGGGCGTGAAAGAAGTAAAGTACAGTCCTGAGGATGTTATAGTGCCGCCGTTTTTGCCGGATTCGCCGGAGTGCCGTGACGAGCTTGCGCAATACTACCAGTCGGTGTCCCGCGTTGACCAGGGAATTGGACGGCTGCTCGGCGTTCTTAAAGAGGCGGGCAAATATGATAATACGGTGGTCATTTATATCTCAGATAACGGCGTAGCATTTCCGGGGGCCAAGACGACCCTGTATGAGCCGGGGATGAATCTGCCGTGCATCGTTCGCAATCCGTCACAGAGGAAAAAAGGTCTGGCTTGTAATGCGCTGATTAACTTTGCGGATTTGGCGCCGACGATTATGGACTTTGCCGATGCGCTTCCTAAGAAAAGTGAATTTCAGGGTAGGTCGTTTAAGTCAGTGCTCGAACGGGAAAATCCATGGGGCTGGGATATAACTTACGCTTCGCATACTTTTCACGAGATAACGATGTATTATCCCATGCGCGTGGTGCGTGAGCGAAGGTATAAGCTGATCTGGAATATTGCCCATGGTCTGGATTATCCTTTCGCCAGTGATTTGTGGGCGGCATCGACGTGGCAGTCGACGATTCAACGAGGTGAGAAATATTACGGCAAGCGCACGGTCGAGGCATATCTTCACCGGCCCAAATTCGAGCTTTATGATTTGAAGAACGACCCGGATGAGGTTGAGAATCTGGCCGAAAATCCCAAGCACACAGGAACTCTTTCGAGGCTCCAGTCAAAGCTGAAGGCATTTCAAAAGCGAACGAACGACCCATGGATACTCAAGTGGGAATATGAATAATAAAGAAAGATTCGTATTGTGAGGTTGTCCGAATATTTAAAAGTGTTTTGACGAGAAAGTTATTGCCGGTAATTTTTTTATGAATGGACAATCTCCTGAAAGTGGAATTGTAATGAGTATTCGGGCGAAATATGCAAGGAAGATTTTGTCCGGGGAGAAGAAGGTAGAAGTAAGAAGGATGTTTTCAAAAAAATGGAAGTCAAGTAAGGTTACTATATACGCGTCGAGACCTGAACGTTCTCTCGTTGGTGAGGCATTGATAAAGGACGTGGTTTTTGATAAACCTGAAAATATTTGGAGAAGGTTTCCCGACCAAATCGGGTGTACGAAAGAAGAATTCGATAAGTATACTGCATCTAAGAATAAGGTTTATGCCATTGTGTTGGAAGATGTTGTTCCATACTGGAAAAGCATATCCATTAAAGAGGTTTCGAGCTTGATGAAAGAGAATTTGCGGCCACCGCAAAATTATTGTAATCTTGACAATAATGTAAAATGGGCAGATGCCGTTTCATTGGCAGCGTCATTACAAGGTGTTTGAGGGCCGGGCGAATATTATATATATTTATTCCATTTCTTCGAATCATCTGGATAGTTTCTAAACAAATCTTGTAGGTTTATTTGAAATAGTTATAATCTTGTTTAATTCTCGCCCATTCGACCTCGTTCGGAACATGGCTTTGGGTGGTGGGGGTAGTAGTCTTAACGTAAAATAAGTACGAAAGAAGGACAATAAAATGGCACTGTTGTTAGGATATGACGTTGGAAGCTCGTCGATAAAGGCGACGCTGATGGACAGCCAAACGGGTAAGGTTTTGGCGAGCGCGACTTCGCCGGACGAGGAACTGGAGATTATCGCAAAGGAGTCCGGCTGGGCTGAGCAGCATCCCTCTACATGGTGGGAACATGTTAAAGAAACGACCCGGCAGATTGCTTCCAAAATCCGGAATTTAGAGGATGTTGAAGCTATCGGGATTTCATATCAGATGCACGGATTGGTTTGTGTGGATAAGAACAAAGAGGTTTTGAGGTCTTCGATAATCTGGTGCGACAGCAGGGCGGTGCAAATCGGCCAGCAGGCGGCCAAAGACATTGGAGCAAAAAAGTGTCTTAAGAGTCTGTTTAACCTGCCGGGTAATTTTACGGCGTCTAAATTAAAATGGGTCAAGGAAAATGAGCCGGAGGTCTATTCGAAAATTCATAAGATAATGCTGCCCGGTGATTATATCGCGATGAAGATGACGGGCAAGATACAAACAACGCCGTCGGGTTTGTCCGAGGGGATAATGTGGGATTTCGGGAAAGATGAGTTGGCGGAATTTGTCCTGGAAAATTACGGGATATCAGCCGATCTGACAGCCCCGACTGTTCCGACGTTTTCTGTCCAGGGTGAGTTGACCAGCTCGGCTTCTTATGAGCTGGGACTCAAGGCCGGGACAAAGGTAAGTTACCGGGCGGGGGACCAGCCTAATAACGCTTTGTCGCTGGGTGTGTTGCAGCCGGGTGAAATTGCTGTTACTGCCGGGACATCCGGCGTGGTTTATGGAATCAGTGATAAGAAAAACTTCGACCAGCTCTCACGGGTTAATATTTTCGTTCATGTCAATCATTCGAAGGACGAGCCGAGGTACGGCGTCTTGCTGTGTCTTAACGGGACGGGAATCTTAAATAGCTGGCTCAAGCACAACTTTGTAAGCGGCGATGGATTGGACTATGAGCAGATGAACGACCTGGCTGCCAGCGTTGCAGTTGGCTCTGATGGGCTGATGATGCTGCCTTACGGCAACGGAGCCGAGAGGACATTGGAGAACAGAAATATCGGGGCGTCCGTTCACGGGTGGAATTTCAATATACACAAGAAGGCGCATTTTC
>DAOUVA010000424.1 GCA_030667885.1 Phycisphaerae bacterium | reverse complement strand
TTTATGTTGTCTAAGCCGTTCAACCTGCCCGTCATAAGGAATAGTATCTCCCGCGTGGAACAAAGATATGCCGTCGATATTGATTACATAGCTAAGATAGGGATAGCCTTTTTGGGAATCTTTATCGAATTTTTCATGTTTGGCCGGAATGGCATGAATATGTATTTCCTTAAGGCGAATCTCATCCTCGCCTTTCATAGTATGAATTCGCTCCTCTTCGATTCCAAAACCCAGCATTGTCTCGCGGGCACATTCCGGCACGACAAAATGAGCACCCGGTGACGCAGCGGCAATAATTGGAATACCATCAGGGTCGATATGGTCGGCGTGGTCATGGCTGCACAGCACGATATCGGCGTTGTTGACATCTTCAGGTTTCATCGGTGCCGGCTTGATACGAACATGTTCGTTCGGTTTGCCTCTGGTTATTGCCTCAGCATAGGTGCTCAGGTAAGGGTCGATATATATAATTTGCCCGCCCGACTTGAATACAAATCCCTCCTGCCCTGTCCACCAGATGTGAAGGCCTCCGGCCTCGACCTGAGTGTTATTAATTTCGCTGATTAATGCGTTCATAGCTGGCAATTGATAATCACCTTCACCGCTCCGGTTTTGCTCTTATTGCACGCCGCCTCAAAGGCCTTCAAGCCATCGGACAAATCAAATCGGTGCGTAATTAACGGCTCCACTTTCACCTGTCCGGTTGATACCAATTCGATTACTCGTGGAAAATCGGTGTACATAGCGTTCGAGGATGTTCTTATCGTCCGTTCTCCGCTGAGCAGCAGCGATGGAATGTTAAGCTCATCTTCCTTCGCGGCCATAAGAACCAGAGTCCCCCCTTTTTTAAGGATTTTCAGCGATTCGAGAATACTTGCCGATGTACCGACCGTGTTAAACGCAACATTAACGCCCAGCGAATTCGTTTTTTCCATAACAAGCTCGTATAAACTCTTCGAGCTCCCACTGAGATTCAAAGGATAATCGACACCGACTTTTTCAGCGATAGCAATATTCTCATCGGCAATGTCGGTAATAAAGCTATGGCTCGCCCCGTAAACCTTGGCAAACTGTGATATCAGCAGACCTATCGGGCCGGCGCCGAGAATGGCAACCTTGTCCAGCGGTTTTGGCCCGCCTACATCAACAGCGTGAATCGCCGCAATCAGAGGGTCGAAGAAAGTAGCCTGGTCATCGGTAACGTTTTCAGGCAGTTCATAGATTTGACTTGCGAAAGCAGGGCAGAACTCCGCCATACCGCCGGGATAAAAATCCATTTCACCCCACCCTTGTCCATGGCCGAGATGTTTTGTGTTCTCGCAAAGATTTTCCTGACCGTTTCGGCAGAAGCCGCATCTCCCGCACGTAATAAAGGTATTAATGCCTACACGTTTACCGAGAAGATGGTCATCGGATTTATCGAAGACCTCGTGGACAACACCCGTAAGCTCGTGGCCGAGGATGATATTCGGAGGATTATCTACATGACGGCCGAGAGTCTGCTTGGCCCATGGATTCTCGCCGTGGAAGTAACGAACGTCACTACCGCAGATACCGCATTTAGAGACTTTGATAAGTACCTGTCCCGCCGAAAGCTCCGGCCTCGGTACGTCCATTATTTCAAGCTGCTCAGATGACCTTAAAACAAGAGCTTTCACTTCATTCACTCCTTTCTTTCCCAAGGCGGTAGCTCGGGCAGATAAGCATCGAACTCTGCAATTACTTTTTCTTCATATTCGCAGGCATATTCGCCGTTCAAAAATTTGTCAAACGCCTCATCATGAAACCTCTTCCACGATTCGATCTCATCACCCGGATTGATTGGATAAAACAGGGCATCGTTTGCCTTTGCCGCCTTCATGTCACCTGGAGCATCGCCAATCATCAGTACATGGTTCTTTTCGTACCTTCCTTTTGTTGCATACTCAAGGTGCTGGGCCTTTTTTCCCATTTCCTGCCCCGCGATAATTTCCACGTATTGTGCAATGTCATGTTCTTCCCACTCGCGCCCAAGCGTCTCACACGGCGTCCCCGATACCACGATAGCGTCCGCAACTCGCTTGATTCTCTCAAAGCTCTCACGCGCAAACGGAAATGGCGGCATGTCCTTTACTATTTCTTCTATGGCCCAGTTCACTCGTTCGCTCCAGGCAAGTGCAAGTTCCAGTTCCTCTTTGACCTCCGGGTCCGTTGCTTTATCAATGGCCTGTTTTAAACCGTCATTGCTCAGCACACTACTCGGCTCGTCAACCCATGCAAAGTAGTGCGGATACTGCGGAACCGTAAAATCCCTGGCCCTCGTCATCGGATGTTTCGGTAGAAGTTCCGATATGATGCGTTTATTTGTTATGTGCCGGTTGGCCCCGCGAGTCTTGGAGAACAAATCCGCGAAATCCTTACATTCACGCACCGCCCGGGCAACCGGCTGTAGGCCGAAATAAGCAATCAGCCACGGACAAAAACATTCCCGCTGTTTAATTCCCATAGTATCGAATGCACAGCCGTCCGAATCTACACCGACGAAAAATTTGTGCTTTGGCTTGAAGTCTTTTAATGGTTGTGCCGGGTCAACATCAACCATTTCTTTCTCCTGATAAATAATCATTCATCAATAATCACTAATCAATTCCTCAGACTCCGCTGAAAGCCGAGAATCCGCCGTCAACAGGCACGACAATTCCGGTAACGAATTTCGCCGCATCACTTAACAGCCACATAACCGTTCCAATCAGCTCGTCCGGCTCACCGAATCTGCCCATTGGTGTATGGTAGATTATGGTGCTGCCGCGGGTCGTCAGTTCGCCGCTTTTTTCATCGGTCAACAGGAATCGATTTTGTTCGGTCAGAAAAAATCCCGGCGCAATAGCGTTGACGCGAATTTCCTTGGAATAATTCTGGCAAACATGTACGGCCAGCCATTGTGTAAAGTTGCTCACCGCTGCTTTGGCCGCTGAGTATGCCGGCACTTTGGTTAATGGGCTAAAAGCACACATGCTTGAAACATTCAGGATTATGCCCGAGCCGTTTTCTGCCATCTCTTTGCCGAAAACCTGGCTTGGCAGTAAAGTCCCAATAAAATTCAGGTCGAAAACAAACTGTACAGCGTCACTTGGCAGATCGAAAAAAGAAAGGTCCGGTGAGGTAGTCGCTTCTTTTTTGTTACCGCCCGCCCCGTTTATCAATATATCGATTTTACCGAACTCGGCGGTAATTTCCTTGTGAGCACGTTCGATACTTTTTTTATCCAATACGTCACATTTAACACCGGCAGCCTGTCCGCCTTTGGATTTGATTTCGTCGGCGATTTTGTCCCCTGCCGTTTCGATTAAATCCAGAACAGCGACTTTTGCTCCTGCCTCGCCGAGCGCCTTGGCCATTGTACCGCAAAGAACACCTCCGCCTCCGGTAATTACGATTACTTTTCCCTTAATATCAAAAAGTTCTTTCATCTTTATCCTTTCTCACAGACATTGTTTTCCATAAGCAGCCATATTCATCCGCTCATCTATTCATTTAATTTGTTTTAAAGACTAATAATGCTTTGATTAAATCACATGTATTGGGCAAAATATACACTACGCCCGTGGCGATTTCAATCATTTTAGTTTCGGGCCCGGGGGAAGCCGGTTATATGTTTTTTTTCAGGAGTAAATTATGCCGAACTACATGATTGCGAAATTTGACGAGATTGATGCTGTAAAGTGTCCCTGTGGTTTTTCAAGGCGGGCCTTCGTAAGCCCGGAAAATCCCACAGCCACAATGCACATAGTCAATATAGAAGCCGACTCGCAGGTGCATTATCATAAAAAGCTGACCGAAGTGTACCTCATCCTCGAAGGCGCAGGCCAAATGGAGCTGGATGGCGAAATAGTTCCAGTTAAGCCCTTCACCGCGATATTTATCAAGCCAGGCTGCCGCCACCGCGCAATAGGAAAGATGCGAATCGTCAACGTCTCAATACCAGCCTTCGACCCCGATGACGAATGGCTCGACTAACATAAGCAAGTTCATCACTTAAATGAGCATACGAAGCAGCTAATCAAAGTATTTATTCCGCACCTCGAACCATAGTTATAAATCAAGTGGGCCTCGCGCATTAGAACGAAATTCACCAAGAGCTGGCAGAAGAAAATTTTATTGACACATGGGTCATCAGGCATATAATAATATTAGAGCTTATTACACGAGGAAGGAATGCCTATGAACCGGCCAAGAAGAGGATTTACGTTAATCGAGTTGCTGGTTGTTATCGCTATTATTGCACTGCTTATGGGAATTTTGATGCCCGCATTGCAGAGAGTAAAGAAGCAGGC
>DAOUVA010000492.1 GCA_030667885.1 Phycisphaerae bacterium | reverse complement strand
GCTGCTCATAGCAGATGGATATTCCTGCTCAAACCATTTCGCCAATTGTTTCAGCTTCTGTTTGCCTTTCTTTGCTTCAATCGAAAACGCCGACTTCATCGCACATTTACTCCGCCCTTTACGCTTGAATTGACTTTTGCTCATGTTCAGCGGCTGGGTCTGAAATCTTGTACGTATGCTCAACTTTACGAACAAGTATCCGGTATGAATAGATCATAAGACACAGACAAAAAGCCGAATTCGGGATATAATTTTGGCAATTGTAATAATCACAGTATACACCACGGGCTATTTGAGTGTCCCGGTATGCTCCGTGCCGATACAATAGATGTTCTTCATTCCGACGAGGAAAAGCCTGCCCTTTGCCACCGCAGGTGATGGGTGATTGCCATCGCCAAGGTCATTGACAGCGAGCATGCGGTACTTGGGCCCAGCCTGAACGACATAGCTCTTGCCGGCGTTTGCGAAGAACAGACGCCCCTTTGGATCCGCAATCGGACTGGCCCAGGTGGTTGATATTTTTTGGAGACGCTCTGAATAAATCTCTTTGCCTGTAGCCATTTCCCAGCACTGGAGGAAGCCGAGTTTGCGCAGGCGATACAGGTATTCGCCGACAACAATGGGTGAACTCAATGCTTCGCCTCTTTGCTTGATGGTCCAGCGGATGTGTGTGTCGGAGACATCTCCAGAGCCGGTCGGATCAACGGCTACACCAGTACCGCTCCGGCCATCGTCAAAGTAAACGAGGCCCTGCCCATAGGCCGGTGATGATGCATCTCCCTCTCCCCGGCACCACCACAGGAGTCTCCCGCCAGCCGGATCAAGGCTCTGCAGGGCATCGCCCGTCTCTTCCATGCCCGAAGCCACAATAAGCATCTGGGATTTGTTATTAACCTGAATGATCAAGGGCGTGCTGTGCCCGAAATGCATTTGTGGAAGTTTCCTTTCCCATCTCATAATACCGCTGGTCTTGTCGAAGGCGACTACTCTTGAGTCTTCTTTTTTTGCCATCGCACAGAAGAGGATGACGGTGTCGCCATAGAGAACCGGACTACTGCCAAGAGTGACGTCGAAGGAGTAGGGAACAATTCGCTTTCGCCAGACAACGTTGCCCTGGAAATCTATTGCGGCCAGGACCGATGAGGCGAACGCACAGTAAATGAGCTTGCCATCGGTGACAGGGGTGGCGGCGGCGTAACCTCCGCCCGGTCCGCTTCGGAAATCTGTTCGCAACCAGGGTCCGGGTGGCACGAGCGTATCCCAGAGCAATTCTCCATCGGAAGTGCGATAGCAGGTAACATGATGCTCCGGTATGACCTTTTTGCGGTCTTTAACATCAGCCGGCCATTTGACTGTACAGACGATGAGCACATCATCCCAGACGATGGGACTGGCATGTCCCTGGCCGGTAAGCGGCGAAGTCCACAGCACGTTTTTATTTGAAGGTCCGCCCCAAACGGTTGGTAGATTCTCCTGGGTTGTGTAGCCAAGGCCGGTTGGACCGCGGAAACCAGGCCAGTTTGCTTGGACAGGTGCGTTAGGTATCAGAAGGATGCCTGTCAAAATAATGACAAATATGGCCGACTGTTTATCGAAAAACTTAATTCCTATCTTGATATATTTCATCATGTCGTGTTCCCTGTGATTCAGTGCTATGTAAAAAACTTAAAAATTCGTAAAGTTTTCAATGACCGTGTTCAGAAAGACTTTCATCAAAAGATTTAGCTATAACTTTATCCAATCTGCTCTAAACATACAATGACAGATGGTGGCCTGTCCTTGCTCTTTGTAAGAATAAGTCAGATGTAACATCCCATCCTCTGCCTGAATCAGTGATGGATAGCCAAACGATTTTTGCCGATTGTCTGATCTGCCAATATACCGTTTCCATTTCCAGGTATTGCCTTCATCTTCGGAGAGAGCCGCTGCCAGCCTGTGGCGACCGTCCTGGGTATCGTTGAAGACCATCACCCAGCGGCCATCTTTTAATGCGATTGCTTCAAGGCTGGAGCCAGGATTCGGAATGTTCGTGTCGATAGCAGGTGACCAGGATTCGCCATCATCGGTCGATGTGCTTGTTAGTACTCGGTGCGGAGCATTGCCGCTGTCTCTCATGTAGGCCACCAACGCTCCATCTTTTTTCCGAACTATGCTTGGCTGAATCGGCCCTAATCCCACAATCGGCTTGCTGGCTCTCCAATGTTTCCCGTGGTCATCGCTGATTGCTACGAGGCAGACATTATAACCATCCGAATATAGCGGCAGTAAAATCCGTCCGGTTGGCAGGACGGTGGGGTGGGTACGTGTCATCCAGCCGGTCTGACGTTTTGCCTTGTCTTTGGCGGCTTCTATAATCATGGTTGAATACAACGGTGCATATTCCGCCCACATCGGTTCTTCGGTGATTAATTCTTTAAATGTAGCCTCAATTGTCTCGGCAAAGATTTCTCCAGGTTTCAACAGAATAATATCCTGCCAATTCCATTTCGGTGCCCCTGGCCGCTGATAGTCCGTAGAGGTGCGATATTTTAAGATCGACTGCTCCCATGCGCTTGCACGAACAGCAATCCAAAACAACCATAAACGCTCCTTCTGATCTACGAAGAGGACAGGATTACAATCCGGGAAGCGGGGCGTGTCGGCCATCAAAAAAACAGGACTCCACTTATTATCGCCTTTTTTTAGCCGGGCACCCTGGACCACTACATCATCCGCCGTTCGCTCACCTGAGCCGTGAAACCAGCACGCCAGCAAATCACCATTGGGGTATTCGACAATGCTGCTTGAGTGTACATGCTTTCCCTGCAGCGGGAAGATAGGATTATTTTGAATTTCCGATTGCGCGTATAATTGGATCGGAAGGTACATGCCGATAAGTAAAGTTATAATCATCTTCATGATAGCCCCTTAACTTCTACTGATGAG
>DAOUVA010000392.1 GCA_030667885.1 Phycisphaerae bacterium | reverse complement strand
GTGCTTATGTTCTGGTCGGTGCGGATAAGCCGGATGTGCTGTTATTGGCGAGCGGTTCGGAGGTTGGCCTTGCGGTGGAAGCCGCAGAGAAATTAGCGGCTGAAGGAATTTCTGCACAGGTAGTCAGCATGCCGTGCTGGGAATTATTCGAAAAGCAGAGCCGGAAGTATAAAGATTCTGTGATTCCCCCGCATACAAAAGCCAGAGTTGGTATTGAGGCCGGCGTCGAATTAGGTTGGAATAAGTGGATTGGTGATAATGGTGTTTTCATTGGGATGTCATCTTTCGGCACATCTGCTCCGCAAAAAATTTGCTTTGAGAAATTCGGCATTACGGTTGATAATGTCGTAAAAGCAGCAAAAAAATCAATAGCTGACAGTAAATAAAGGGGCAGATTCTAAGTTGGTCTCTTTATTTTATTGTTCCTGCTCGAATTCTTTTAGCTTGTCCATAGCATAATTCTTTACAGGCAGACTCGGATCGGTGGCTGCTCTTTTCAATATAGCCAGTTCGTCTATCTCGCTTAATGGGGAAGTATTAGTATCATTGGGATTATATAGGCCCGTCACATACCACATTTTTTTCCTGGATTCACGGTCTTTGTTTAAAGTAGCTTTTTGTGCTTCTTTAATTTTTTCTTTTATGAAAGACAATGCTTCATTCCAATCGAGCACGCTTTCCACAGATGCTGGTATTATCAGATCACAAAATGGCAAAGATGCCACGGAATAACCATCTTCCTGCCGTATCAGAAATGGCCCCTTGAATAAGAGATTGGGCTCAACAAGTTCGGACTTCCCCAGTTCGAGATCAAGTTGACAATCGTCACATAATTTGTCCATTTGTAAACCTGCGAGAGAACCGAGCGACCAGAATAGATCGCGATGCGCGTACATCATGCACCCACGGTTTCGACAATGTGCACTATCACCATGTGCGGTATTCTTGCACAAACCTAATACATGTCCGGCTTCGTGCTTGAGCGCAAATGCTTTAGCTTTGCCCTCAGTACAGAAAATGCCGCAAGGGCAAAAACTGCTAACACGTGACGTTCTTTCGCCACCTTCAAGTCCTGTCTTTTTATGGAAGAGAACATGCAAATATGCAGGTTGTTCTATACCGCCGGTGCCAGGGCCGTCGGTACACAATATCGATGCCAGGCCGATTGACAATTCTTCAATCTCGGATATGGGAACAGGCTTGTCCTTTACTATTTCAATACCATCAGGCTTGGAGCAGTACTTATTCAAAAACGACTTCAATTCGTTAAGCAATTGGTCCGTCACCTCGAAGCCTTCAATTGTATCGACCTCAACATATAAACGACTATATGGCTGAGGATTCAAATACAACAGTTCCGGTCGCATGTATGTTAGAAGCTGTCCTGATTTTGACCCACAACCGGAAAGTGCACCAATAAATAGAATGACCGCAATCCGATATACTAATGCCTTAATGATTCTCGCGTTTAAGGGCATATAATGTTCCTTCGATTACACTTATAGTGTTGAGTGAATTGTAGTCAATATATACTCTTACGCCAAGACAAAAAAACAAGTATTCAGAAGTGCATCCGGGAAAGTCCCTTGGATTCCAGTCTTTACTGGAATGACAGTGACGGTACACTTCGAAAAGAATCTCGCTTAATCAAATATGTCAGGTTATACTGAGGATTCATAGTCTTAGTATGGCGTCCTATGGAATTAGGGACAGATAAGATAGTTGCAGAGATAATCTCCCGGCTGAAATCAGCTACAGGTGACGAAGGGGCGGTTAAAGTCGAGGGGACGTGGGGGTCGTTTGCGCGCCTTTTAGGGACTTACATATCAGAGAAAACCTCTCGGCCGATTCTGTATATATGCCCACACATTGACGATGCCGACAAGGCAGCGGATGATTTGCATACATTTGGGGGTGAGAGAATTGACACATTCGGAGCATGGGAAGGCGAAGAGGATTTGGCGGACGCCACCGATGAGATAAGGGCCGAGAGACTTAAGACCGTATCTCGTGTTTCGTCTCTCGCAGATCGTCCGGGCAATGGTGCGTTTATTATCGCGGCTCCGATACAGGCGCTTTGTCAGCCTATACCGAAGCCGGAAGCGATAGAAGCAAGCTGTCTTCGATTGAGAGTAGAAGGAGAAGCCTCGCCCGAACAGGTCGTCGAGTGGCTGGTAGAAAATGGTTTCGAGCGGGTGGAAAGACTTGACTTGCCGGGCCAGTTTGCACGCCGGGGAGGAATTGTTGATATCTATGCTCCGTTGATGAGCAAAGAGGCGCTGTCAGATAAAGAACAGGATGGCTCATCGGAAGATGCAGAGGCGGTAAGAGTGGAATTTTTCGGTGATACTATCGAAAGTATCCGCGAAATCAATCTGGATACTCAGCGTTCAAGTCAAAAGATAGAAAGTATCAGGATAGTTTCAGCGGTGTGCGGTGCCGCGGAGGAGCAGAGAGAGCTTTTTATCAATATCCTGCCGAAAAATACCATAGTAATTCTTGATGAGCCTGGCGAGATTGAAGAAGTTGCTAATGTGTATTTAGAGCGGCTTGAAGATGCAAGCCGGCTATACAGGTGGTCGGATATTTACAAGGCGATATCGAATTTCACACAACTTAGAATCTGCCGATTTGCCACGGGGGGGCCGGACAATTTTCTCAAAGTGGACATCAAGAGTGTGCAGCAGTTTCAACACAAGGCGACTTCAGTGTGGGCTGGGCATAAGGCGGCGCTGGAAGAATTGGTGCAGGAGGCAAAAAAGGGAAAAGAAGTGCTGCTTTACTGCGAAAGCTCGTCTGAGCTTAAGAGGGTGGGCGAAATTATAACGGATATTAATAAAGAAATTCCGGCAAGGTTCAAACTTTTGTCGGGTTTTATTCATCATGGCTTTGTTATAAATTCATTGAAACGGATATTAATAAGCCATCATGAGCTGTTCGGACAATACGCCCTGAGGAGAAGGCGCAGGCCTGCACGGCCAACGTCGCCGGTGGATACGCTCAGCGATTTGCAGGAAGGGGACTATGTTGTTCACGCTTCCTATGGTATCGGCAAGTTTTCTGGTGTGAAGACGATACGGGAAAAGGGCGGTACGAATGAGTACCTTACAATTGGATATGCGGACGGCGTTAAAATCCAGGTTTCGGTCCGTAACATCGCGCTGGTGCAGAAGTATATAGGGACAAGCCCGAAACGTCCGAAGCTGAGCAAGGTCGGCTCGAAAAAATGGCAAAAGCAGAAAGAGAAGGTTGCTCGTTCGGTACGGGACCTTGCAGTTGAATTACTCGATGTTCAGGCGAGCCGCCAGGCGACGGGCGGAATTGCATTCGAGGAAGATTCGAACTGGCAGGCCGAGTTCGAAGAATCATTTGCTTATCAGGAGACGCCGGACCAGAACACCGCCATCGGCCAGATTAAAGCGGATATGCAGCAGGCTGTGGCGATGGACAGACTGCTGTGTGGCGATGTGGGCTATGGCAAGACAGAGCTTGCAATGCGTGCGGCGTTCAAGGTGGTCGAGAACGGAAAGCAGGTTGCTATTTTAACGCCGACAACTATTTTGTGTGTGCAGCACGGCAGGACTTTTACCGAACGGTTTGCGGATTTTCCGGTTTGTATCGAGGTCTTGAATCGATTCAAGTCTCAAAAGCAGGCAAAAGACGTAATTGCGCGGGCGAAGGCGGGCAGGGTGGATATTCTAATAGGGACACATCGGCTTTTCAGTGGTGACGTTGGATTCAGGGATTTGGGGCTTTTGATAATTGACGAGGAACAGAGGTTCGGAGTCGAACATAAAGAACGGCTCAAAAGGCTTCGTGTCAATGTTGACGTTCTTACGATGACTGCTACCCCGATTCCGCGTACGCTGCATATGTCGCTTTTAGGGTTGCGCGATATCAGCTCGCTGGGGACGCCGCCATTGGATAGACGAAGTATCGTTACGACGGTTACCGCTTATAACAACGAGCTTATCAAAAAGGCAATCTACAGGGAGATGAACAGGCAGGGGCAGGTGTTTTTCCTGCATAACAGGGTCAAGACGATTGAAAAAAAGGCGTGGGATATCCAGAAACTGATCGGCGATGCAAAGGTTACTATAGCGCACGGCCAAATGAGCAAGAGAGAGCTTGAAACTGCGATGATGGAGTTTGTAACGGGCAAGACGGACGTATTAGTTTGCACGACGATTATCGAGTCAGGGCTGGATATTCCGAATGCGAATACGATTTTTATAAACGATGCGGACAGGTTCGGCCTGGCGGAGCTTCATCAGCTTCGGGGCAGAGTAGGCAGGTATAAACATCGAGCTTATGCTTATATGCTGCTGCCGAAGTCGCGGCCGATTACGCCGTTGGCGGCCAGGCGATTGAAGGCTATCGAAGAATATTCTCACTTAGGGGCGGGCTTTAGAATAGCGCTGCGGGATTTGGAGATTCGCGGAGCGGGTAATATTTTAGGCTCTGAGCAGTCGGGTCATATCCAGATAGTTGGATATCAGATGTATTGTGAGTTATTGACCGAGGCTGTTAGAAAATTAAAAGATGAGCTGGTTGAGCCGATACCGACGGCGGTTATCGATTTGGGATTTGCAACGTATATACCGAAAAATTATATACCTGTTAACAGGCATCGGATGGATGCCTATCGTAAGATTGCTGTTGCAAGAGGTGACGAGGACCTGGAGCAAATAAAGGGCGAGTTAACGGATGTTTACGGCCCGATGCCGGATGAGGTAAAGCTGCTGCTGGATTTGGCTGAGCTTAGAATCAAGGCGAGCAGGTGTGATATAAAAAGTATT
>DAOUVA010000201.1 GCA_030667885.1 Phycisphaerae bacterium | reverse complement strand
GTTATCCTTCGACTACGCTTCCTTCGACAAGCTCAGGAAAGGGAAAAAAGTCGTCCCTCTATAATTAGAGGAGTGTGCAGTTTTGAACCGAAAATTTGGCTATTTATTTTGTGTATTGGCTCGTAAGTTGTTTTTAAGAAAGGAGATAAAAAATATTAAAAATTTTGATTTTTGTTTTTAACTGTGAGCGTTTTTGGCCGAAAACGTAGTTGATTTTGTTAATTTTTGGTGGTAGTTTTTAGTTTTGAGAGGTTTGTATAGAATAGAGATACTTTAGGAAATAGCAGATAAAGGATTGTGTAGCTGTACAAAGGTTGTCGGCCTGAAGCCCCCCAAAAGAGGCCCTTGGGGGGTGCGTCACTATTCCACAGCTTCCGTTTGGGACAGCTTTGCTCGCCACTCATCGGCCTTTTCCGGCTTGCCCCAGGCCTGGTAAAGCTCAATCAGACCGTTTATAGAATCCAGTACGTCCGGGTGCGTCTCGCCCAGTACGCGGCGTCTGCTGTCGTGCGTCTTAATGAGAAGCTGCTCGGCCTTCTCATGCCGGCCCAGAACTATGTATAGCATGGCCAATCCGTGCGCCGAATTGAGTGTGTCCGGATGTTCTTCGCCAAGCAATTGCTGTCTGATGTCCAAAGTATTTAGGTACAGCAATTCCGACTCCTCGTAGAGAGCTTTCTCCTTGTAGAGCAAGGCCAGGCAATTCATGGTTGTTAGCGTTGAGGGGTGCTCCTGACCCAGCGTAAGACTGCCCAAGTCAAACGCATCAGTCAAAAGCTGCTCTGCTTCATCGTAACGGCCCTGTGCAGTACATAATATCGCCAGGGCGTTCATTGAGTATAGCGTATCGGGATGCCCGTCACCTAACACGATGCGCCCCATCTCCAGAGTGTCGAGTAAAAGCCGCTCTGCCTGGTCGTATCGGCCCTGAGCTATGTACAACATTGCCAGACCATTCATAGAGTATAATGTGTCCGGATGCCCGGCACCCAACACACGGCTCTCATGTTCTGTCGCCTTGAGATACAGCAACTCTGCTTCGTTATACCGGCCCTGGAATCTGTAAACCGTGGCAAGGTTGCCCATGAACCACAGTGTGGAGACATCCTCTTCGCCCAAGGCGTCCCGGCTAACGTCCAGCATTTTGGCATACAGTGATTCTGCTTCATTGTACCGGCCCTGAGAGAAGTACAGCACGGCCAGGCCGTTCATTGAGGATAATGTGTCCGGGTGCTCCTGGCCGAGCACCTTCCGTCTGCCTTCCACGGTACGTGTGAAAAGCGATTGTGCATCGTCATACCGGCCCTGTCTCCAGTATACTCTGGCAAGGCCTTCCATAGTACTCAGAGTCTCAGGGTCCTGCTCGCCAAGTTGTTCGATCCGAATCTTCTGCGCACGCTCAAGGTGAGTCTGGGCCGGGCCAAACTCGCCGATATTCCTGTAAGTGTTGCCCAGCGTATGTCGGATCGAAGCCTCGACGAGAGGCTCGTGGTCGAACTTATTCTCGAGTTTTTCAGAAGCTGCGTCAAGAAATGAGCGGACGGTCACCTCCCGGCCCTGAGCAACGTATGGATCCACCGACGCAAGAAGGTCTTTGCGCAGGAAGTCGCTTACAGCCTTAGAGATTTTCGCCTGTCGCTCGGCTTCGTAGCCGGCAGCCAATGCCTCGGCGCGGGCCTGAGCTTCTCTAATGGCAAATGCCGTTGAGACAATGACCCCCGCGATAAGCACGACTATCACCGCGGCAACACTGATCACCAGCACTCGGTTTCGACCTACGAACTTCTTGAGATGGTACGCCGTCGACTCGGGGCCTGCGATAAGCGGAACTCCGTTCAGATAGTTCCTGATGTCATCGGCAAGTTCGCAAGCCGATCGGTACCGGCGAGTACGGTCCTTGCGCATCGCCTTTAGTGGGATCCATTCGAGTTCCTTGTGCAGGCGCTTTGCCAATGTCGTTACGTTTGTGCCGCGGTACTCGGCAATCTTCTTTGCGTCTTCGCCAAGACTGGTCAGCCGCGTGCTTGGCGTCTTTGGATCTTGCTCGCTGATAATCCTGCGAAAATCGTCAATACCGCTTTCACGCAGCTTATCCGAGTCAAAGGGCATAGCCCCGATCAATAGTTCGTAGAGTAACACACCCAGTGAGTAAATGTCTGACCTGGTGTCGATGTCTCGATCGCACATCTGGACCTGCTCGGGGCTCATGTATTCCGGCGTGCCGACCAACTGGCCCTTCTCTGTGAACAGTGTTCGGTCTGTAAGGGATTGTGTAATAGCCTTAGCTATGCCAAAGTCGATAATCTTTGGTACTGCCTTGTCCGCTTGAGAGGCCACGAGGATATTCGACGGCTTGATATCGCGATGTATGATTCCCTTATGGTGCGCATGCTCAACGGCTTCGCACACCTGGAGGAAAAGGTTCAGCCTGTCGGTGATGCTTAGTTTTTGCTCGTCGCAGTACTTGGTGATGGATGCACCGTTGACGTACTCCATGATGAAATACGGGTGTCCCTGCTCGGTGGTTTCTGCGTTGAACACGTGGGCGATATTAGGATGGTCCAGAAGGGCCAGGGCCTGGCGTTCGGCCTCGAAGCGGGCGATGACCTGTTTGGAATCCATGCCGGGCTTGATGATCTTCAGCGCCACCCGGCGTTTGACAGGACGCTCCTGCTCAGCCAGGTAAACGACGGCGAAACCGCCTTCACCGAGAACACTAAGCAACTTATAGGGACCTATCCGACCCTTTGATCCACCATCTGAATCGCCAAGATTGGCAGTGGAAACAGATTCGTCTTTGCCTGGCCGTTTATCGTTCTTTTCGTTAGTGTCGCTCATTCGCATCTCAAAAAGCAAATGTTTTTTGTACTGCATGTACAGAAAACGCAAGAAGCAGTTAACTCGTGGGAACAGAAACTTTGCGCACTACAATTATAAAACCTACTCTTGCAGATATAGCAATCCTCTTATGTCAAAGTTGACCTGCCCCTCTAAGACAGGGGCAGGTCTATTGATATGCTACTGCTTCTGCTGCTATTTAGTCCACTTTCAGTCAAGAACCTTTGCCATGCGATTTCCACTCAACACAAAGCTGCCTCTCTAACAGTTGCATGGCGTCATCGGTCCCCGGCTACCCTTACTGCTATCTTTGACCTCTTTGACCAGATCCTTGTCCGCCTCTAGATCCCCGTTGGCCACTGGCTCTGGCAATCAGCCTATCGATAAGCTGGACCGTCTCTGTAGCTTTCTCTTTTGTCGCTGATTCCTGCATTGACTTAAGATCGATGGTGCTGGCTATCACATACTGTACGCCTTCTTCCTCGGGCGCCCTTCGACCTTGAAGCTTGTAAACCTGTGCTAAAATTGTCTGGTATACTTTCTGTTGCTCCTGGCGAACCTTCCTCATCTGCTCCATGAATTTGGTTCTCTCTTCTTCGGACATGTCTGCAAATCCACCTGTAGGCCTTGGCACCTGGGGTGCTTCTTTGAGCTTCGCCAGTTGGGTTTCAATTGCTTTGATCGCATTGAGCCGGTCCTCCTGGCTCATGCGGGATCTCCTTCCTGATCTCCTTTCCTGCTGGCCAAATGCGGTAAAGACCACTGCCAGGACCATCAGAACAGCGACAGTTGAAATTAGATACTTTTTCATAATACTGACCTCCAAAAAAAAGTTGAACCGTTGAACCTCCACCAGCTCCTACTCTAAGGGCAGGATTGGACTGGCAACTGCTATACTATGCATAAGGATACGTCTCTTTATAGTGAAAATCTTAAATAATTCCAAAATCAAAATTAAACCGACATTTCCCATATACACTTCACTGAAACACTCCTGCTTGCCACAAACCCAATAATACAAAGACTTCATCTCCATTTAAAAAAATTCAGCACGTTCAACATGTCATTTCGCAAGAAACACTAAAAAAGTCAAGCACTTACGTTAAAAGTCGCTTTTTCTTACTCTTTTGACACACTGAGGCTGTTACCCCTTCCAGAAATCACTATTATTAATTTCTATAAGTTCCATCTCTAATTCTGTTATGGTACTGTCCTCGTTGCTGTCGTCTTCGCCCAACTGCAAGGCCAGTAACTCGTCTTCAATCTGTTCAATTTCAGTAGTGAAAATCACCAGGTCCGCATCGTCGGCGGCAATATCATCGCTCTCCCAAATTGCTGTGGGTATTATCGAAGCATATTGTACTGGGCCGGATTCAAGGGCGCCATTATCGAATAATCTTAGACCTATCGACGTGATGAAAATAACTACCGCTGCAATGCTGAGTGCCTTATAAGCTATGTGCTTAAAAACGTATGTGTTCCTGACCGGCAGACGCATGGCGATTTCAGCCTTTATATTGGCTATGAGCATATCATCAGGCTCGGGCGCGGGGTGTTCACGGAGGATTTCTTCGGCCTTTTGAACGTCCTCAACGTACTTTTGAGCTTGCTGGGTATCCAGGAATTTCTCGAACAGCTCTTTCAAATTTTCCCGATTTTGATTGTTCATAATATTCTCACATCATTAATATTTAAGCGTTTTTACATAAGTAAAGACGGCTTCTGTAGCCTATTTATTGCAAAATTCCACAAAAGTCGATGCTCGGTTATCACTTGTTACGATGTCTATTTTTGTAACTCGTAAGCCGGCCACTGGCCGAATGAACGTTCTATCAAAATATCGCCTCCATTCTTTTTGGCTTTGTTACGCACTGGGATCTTTAGACCTCTTGATAGACAAGCAGGAACTCATGAGAAACATAGTATTGAAAGCAAAAGATATATGTTGAAGTGACACCATGAACATCAGTGTATGGCTTCGGTTCGAAGGCGAGGGATTTTCTCCCATTCCACGAATGGGATATTAAGATGTTCCGTGCTTTTGTATCGTGCTTATTCTTTTATGCGACGAGAGCTTTGGCAATATCTACCGCTGAGGCGGCGTCGGCGGCGTAGCCATCTGCGCCGATTTTGTCTGCATAGCCCTGTGTTACCGGTGCGCCGCCTATCATAATCTTGGCTGAAACGCCGGCATCCTTTATTGCCTTAATGGCTTTTTCCATGCCAGGCATTGTCGTAGTCAAAAGTGCGCTCATACCGACCACCTGGACACCCTGAGCTTTAATCTCTTCGACAAACTTTTCTGGTTTGACATCCACTCCGAGGTCAATAACCTCAAAGCCAGCGCCTTTGAGCATCATTGCCACTAAATTTTTACCGATATCGTGTAAATCGCCCTGGACGGTCCCTATCAGGCATTTTCCAATAGGTTTAACGCCGGCCTTTACAAGCTCGGGCTCGAGAAATTCCATCGCCATTTTCATTGCCCGGGCGGCAATAAGCACCTCAGGTATGTAAACCTCATTTTTCTTGAAACGACCGCCGATGACGTCCATACCCGCAATTAGCCCATCATGTAGCACACTTTTAGCCGGTGTGCCTTCTTCAAGAGCGGCTTTCGTGATTTCCACCGCTGCGCTTTGGTCGCCTTTGATAACTGCATCAGCTAATGCTTTCAAATCCGCCATCTCAGTTCACCTCAATAAAACAAGCTTTTCTGTTTACATACGTTATTGTTTTTCCAACAATTAGACCGTAATTAAACATTATTTCACAGCCGCGAACAAGCGCAAAATATCAGGGAACCTCTAAAAAAAATCCTGTAGATATATATAGGACGTAAGGCAGCACCGGCTACTGTCAAAAAGCCCGTATATTGAAAGGTGCTTAAGGTATTAACTGATAAAAAAGAACTTATCTAAAGGGGCTTTTCTGCAAGGCCGATAGTAACAAAGTACCGAATTGGAGACAGGAAGCCAAAATATTCACCATTTCGTGAAGAATATAAGAAAAATATCACTGCCGGAAAGGTAAATGAAGCAGAGATTAGCTGATGAGAACGCACTCAAGGGAAAAAAAAGTTCTTGTGATTCTGGGGATTTCGATCACACTCGGCGCAATAATTCTCAATGCCCTGGGCCATAATCCTCCGTCAGCCAGTGCTTTTAGTCTCGCACGCTATTACCGTCTTGGCTCTGTGAAAAAATCCATTGTTTCCCGAACAGACCAATCCACGAAGCGCTGGAGCCAAATCGAGATTGAGTACAGCGGTACCAAATCCGGCAATATTGAGCAGTTGGCCTCATTAAGCAATGCTGAAAGTCCCGAGGATGTTAACTATCATTTCATTATCTGCAATGGTAACGGCGGGAAAGACGGCCTGATACAACCAACCGAAAAGTGGCAAAGACAATCGTCGATCATCCCCGGACAAAGCCGGGACGATGAAGATGTTTTTTACGAAACACTGACCGAACAGACTATTTATATCTGTGTTATAGCCGAGAACGAAACCTCTTTTCCTACTGACTTTCAGATAAAAAGAACAGATGAGCTTGTCGAAGGCTTGTGCAGAAAGTTCAACATTCTGCCCGAATCCATAAGACATCCGGATAGCTGGCAATAGCAGGATACTAAGAGAACCTCACCGCTCATACTCTCGTAACTTTCGGATTAAGCTTTTACAGTTTTTTATAGGACTTAATCAGCCCGGCTTATAATTACTGTCGCCATTCGGGCAAGCCAAAGGATTTGGCCCACACTAAAAAAAACGAGCATCACTAATAACAGAGATTCTTTACTTCATAAAAATTACTTAGCTGCCATAACCTATTGTCTATATAGCAGTTATGATTGTTGGCGTAGGCATATCAATTGGTTTTAGAGCTGTTAAATTCGGTTTCTTCGATACAAACGTCACAATACGAACTGCATCACAGCTATCTATTACAAAGACGAATCCGTGTAAAGTGCCATTTTTATAAAGCCGAACAACAGAATGATTTAGCATCCTGGCAGGATGCCCATTGCTGCGGCTTCCGGGAGCAATGAAATATTGTGATATGGATTTCTCATCCCGATAATGCCAACCGAGATGTGAATACAAAATAAAGCGATGGCACACGACAAGTAAAAGAATTTAAGGACGAATCGAAATGCTAATGGACTCAATATTAGGCATGTTCAGTATGGATATGGGTATCGACCTGGGTACATGCAATACTCTGGTATGTGTCCGGGACAAAGGTATTGTCCTCAATGAGCCATCGGTAGTTGCTGTTCGCAAAGGGACCAATATCGTTCTGAACAACGGTCAAGCCGTGGGCCTGCTTGCACGCGATATGTTAGGCAAAACGCCCGGCTCGATTAGTGCAATTCGGCCTCTCAAAGACGGTGTAATCAGCGACTTCGAAGTTACCGAGGCAATGCTGACCTATTTCATCAGGAAAGCGCAAGGCAGGGGCGGACTTTGCAGACCTCGAGTGGTAATCGCAGTTCCGGGCGGTATAACCGATGTCGAACGGCAGGCGGTCATAGGTACCGCCGAACGTGCCGGGGCACGCAAAGTTTATCTGGTCGATGAGCCGATGGCGGCTGGAATCGGCGCCAATCTGCCAATCTCCGAGCCTACCGCCTCAATGATTGTTGATATCGGCGGAGGAACAACTGAGGTCGCGATAATGAGCCTGGCCGATATTGCCGCCTCCGAATCAATCCGAGTTGGCGGCG
>DAOUVA010000461.1 GCA_030667885.1 Phycisphaerae bacterium | reverse complement strand
AGCCGAAAATAATTGCCCCGACAAGAATAATAAGACCGATTAATATTCCTCCTAAAACACCGATTGCAATTGCCCCTTCGCCGGCTATCATCATAATGATAATACCAATAGCTAACAAAATGGGCAGTCCTATCGTTATGAAGCCTATTAAGCCTAATACGATTCTGAACAAAAATAAACTGTTGGCATGTTGCCGGAATTTTGTCCAGGGAATTGCGATCTCTGCTTTGTTATGAGCAACACAGTGGAGGAACATAAATCGACCGCGGCTGCTCAGCCACGTGAAAACAAGCCAGAAAGCTATACCAACAACCACAACCACAACTGCCACAGGAATAATCCAGTGCAGATTCTCCAGAACAAAATGTTTTGCCTGACCGATACCTTCATGAACATTGGAAGGTCCTCGTCCTCCTCTGCTTGCGCCTCCTCCACCACCGCCACCACCGGTTCCCAGGTATGCCAGCCAGGCGCAGAAGCCGATGATGAACCATTTGCCAAAATCGAAAGGCCTGAAAAGGATTGTCTTTACCTTCTCGAAAGCCGGACCAATTGGGTCTATTACGCTTACGTGTATCTCATGTTCGTTCATATAACAAGTCCTCCTGGACAAATATATCGGTTTATAAAGAGCACTGCTATAAATAATACGCTTGTGCGTAGTCTAATCTTCATTATTACTGTTATTTTCAGGGGATATACCGCTATTGACCGTAATATAAGACTTACGTTCCCGGTTTTTGCTGTTGTTTCAGTAATCGCAGTTCTTTCTGGATCGGCCAGTCACCGAAGGCCAGCACAAAGGGCATGATTATATTTGCTATTGGTACGAGCATTAGCAGTCCGAGTGCCCAGCAGTAGCCGGCCCTGGAAAATATCTTGCAGTAGATCAATGTTTTTATGATGAGCACTATCAGGCCCATTAGAATTCCGAATGCGATGAATATTATGGTAAACATTGGCGGACAATGCTGGAAACCAAATGCAGAATCCATTTTTTCCCCTTTCAATTAGTTTTAGGATATTACCTTAACGGCAAACGTTGATGATGTTGTTATTAATCTTTAGTCTAACAAATAGGTCCTATTTTTACAAAGTTAATTACCCGCAAGAATCAGTTATGGACGAAAGCTCATAATCCGTTAAGTTTAGCTATAACCCGAGCTATTCGGTCACGTTGGGCTTCTATTGGGGCCGGGTCTTTTGTGAAGTTGGTCATGTCCTTTGTAATGTTTTCCGGCACCTCAAGCAGAGCCGTGTATTTTTTAAGCTGTTGAGTTGTTAGTTTGTCCTTTTTGGTTTTGAGTAGTCTGCTCAGAATAGCCATGTACTCGTAGTCCTCGATGCCGTCACGCAACATTTCCCAGCGGATGCTATCAACCGGACCGTCGAGAACCGGCTCGGAGGGATGGGCATCGGCGGCTGCCTCGGGTGGATAAATGAATCGACCGTCACCATTGCCCCATGGTTTTTTGACGCCTTTGGGTGTACCGTAACCGACTTGCCAGCCCATTGGATCTTCGTAAGGATTCTGGGGATTCTCTCGGTCAGGATAAGCGGTGGAACTTGTCCAGTAGTTTGACTGCCAGACTAAAATACCGTCAATTTTGCGTTTCCAACTCTGCCATAGCCAGACACGCAGCTCAGTGCCGGGGTGGTCAATGAATAATGTACAATAGGGTGCCTTTGGTCCTGTGCAGACATACCACCAGAATTTTTCGCCATATTTTCGCCGTTCTTCGGCTGGTCCGTCTTTATGGTTGTTTGAAACAGCGCACCATATATCCGGCCCGCCGATTAGATCCGGTTCGACCTGTTCGGTGAGCATACGAGTGATGTCGGGGGCTGCCTGTTTGAGCTTGGCGAAGCCGTTCATAACAAACTCGTAGTCTTTTGGGGCGGGTTCATCGAACCAGTAAACAAAGGCCTCGTCAAGCCAGCCTTTTTCACGCAGGTGCTCCTGGATTTCTCGGCAATAGGCATTAAAGGCGGCTTTGTAATGGGGCGTATCCTCGCTGAATCCGAGCAGTTCCGGGTCACGACGTGCATGGAAAGTTCCGCCGCCGAGACCAGGAATGCCGAGCCGAAACGAGTTAAAGTGGTAGTAATCAATTCCTCGTTCCATCGCTTTGTCCCAGCCTGTCCAGTCAAATGCCGGCTTAAGTTCTTCGGGTTTAATTGACTCGGTGACTTCAGGCCAGGTAACTGCAAGTCCATCAAGCGGTGCAGGATTGTAGGGTGATATATGATGGGAGCCGAAGCTGGCCCAGTACTTGTCGATGACCTGCCGTTTTTGTTGAAGGTCGGAGAGTTTTTGGTAACGGAATACATTGGATGGGGTAAAGCCGAAAGCTGTCGTGCAGGTCATCTGGTCGGGAAGAACGAAATCATAAACCTTCACGCGTAGTTTGACATCGGCGCTGTAATTTTTTGCCGAAAGGTGAATACTGCCGGTATAGACTCCGGCCGGTACCTGGCTCGGCACTTTCACACGGAGCCAGAACGGCTGATTTTTATTTGCCTGTAGTTTAATGGCGCCTTTAAGCCGCGGCAGGGGGTCAGGCCAAAGGCCGCCCGCCGAGCTTTTGTCTGTGGGGACTGTAACATTGACGTATCGCACTTTGAGCACTTCCACATTTTCAGCAGGTATGGTTGCTCCGTCGGGGCCGGTTAGTGCTGCGGCACGCACGGTAAAATCCTGTAAAGAAACTGTTGGCCTTACTACTAATTGCGCTGCCTCTGCTTCGTTACGGGCCGCACTTACTACTATCGCCCGCCCTTTTGTTTCGGGCAATGGTTTATCAGGACTTATTTTCCATCCGGATGAGGCCCACCATAAACCTACCTGTTCTGTGGAAGAGGCAAGCTGCTCACCATACGTTGAGTTGAAATAATCGCTTGTTTGAGCTAATACACTCCGGCTGCTTAGCAATAGTGTCAGGCACAGAATTGTTCTTAACATAGGACATCACCTCCAAAGCGGTTTTCAATATTAATCCGGCTGCCAATCTCTCTGAGCCATCACTGAATTTTCAACTATAAAACCTGGTCAGTCAAGAGATTCTTTAGTCACATATTCATAATTCTTTGATGGCCGAAGGATGATTGACCTTCAATTGCAAAAGCTTTATAATATATGTTAATATTGAACCAAACTTTTACGAAATGCAGGCCGGATAGGTTTTGAAAATGAAAAAGAATTTTGAGCAAATCGCCAAAGAAGACAGCCGATTCAACCCATCGGCAATCAGATTTGTCTATGAGGGACTCAGCTTTACCGTAAAAAAGATAACTGTCGAGCCCAGACATATCAGCGGTCAAGCACTCTGTGAAGGATTGCGAAAGCTGGCTATCGAAAAGTGGGGTAGAATGACAATGGTGGTACTGAGCAACTGGGGAATTAAGACAACCCGTGATTTCGGTGAAATCGTTTTTCTGATGATAAGAAACAAGTGGATGAGTGCCGCTGAAACCGATACGATAGATGATTTCAATGATGTATATGAATTCCAGACTGTTTTCAAAGACCAGTTCGTTTTTTAAATTAAATTTTCAACCTTTACCATCTCGACGTT
>DAOUVA010000283.1 GCA_030667885.1 Phycisphaerae bacterium | reverse complement strand
GTGTTTTCGTTCAAAAACGCTCACACCTAAAAACAAAAATAAAATATTTCCAAAATTTTTATCTCCTTTAATAAAAACAACTTACGAGCAAAAAGCCAAAAAAAATAGCCAAATTTTCGGTTCAAAACTGCACACTCCTCTAATTATAGAGGGACGACTTTTTTCCCCCTCACTGAATAGTCAATATTGAAGCGAAACGGAAAATCCTTAGGGTAATTACCAACCATGAGCATCAAGAATTCAACTTTAGCTCACTTTAGGCATTTTAGGAACCTTAGGCACTATAACTCGCTCTTCTCCAACGACTATCAACTATCTACCAATTATAACATATTTCCAGCACACCCTTTTATGCAAAACAAAGCCAATTTTAGAAATGATAAAATGAACATAAACTTAGACATGACAAGCAATTACATGATTTTATCCAGCTCACCGGGGCCAAAAAACAAACCCAATTCAAAGCCAATAAAGCCAAAAACAAACCCAATTCAAAGCCAATTTAAGCCAAAACAAAGCCAATTCAAACCCAAACAAACCCAATTTAAAGCCTGTTCTGCCTATCCTGAGCTTGTCGAAGGAAACACAGTTGAAGGGACAGGCATTAGAATGTACAATAAAATGATTATGGAAAAATATTCACAAAACAAAAAATGTACCTTAATGACAAAAGACCAGGTCCGGCAAGTTGATTCCTGGGCGATAAATACTCTTGGCATCCCCGGCGTAGTTTTAATGGAAAATGCCGGCCGAAGTTGCGCCGAGCTTATTAAAGAAAAATTAAAACCCATCACCGCCCCAAACGTCTGCATCTTCTGCGGAACGGGAAATAACGGCGGCGACGGCTACGTAATTACCCGGCATTTATTGAACAGCGGCTTTAAGGTTCAAGTTGTAATATGTGGCGACCGCCAAAAGGTCAAAGGCGACGCGAAGATAAACCTCGATATTTTAGAGAAACTAAGCCTGCCGATTGAACAGCTGAATCTCAAAGAAGAAGAGGTGCCCGCTCGGGTCAAAGCGTTTACAGCCGATACTGATATGATTGTCGACGGCCTGTTTGGAACCGGATTAAGCGGACCCTTGAGGGATGATTATATAAAATTGATAGAAAGCATAAATGCCTGTGATTGTCCGATTCTGGCGATAGATATTCCATCGGGCATGGATTGCGATAGTGGCCAGCCTCTCGGTGTAGCTGTCCGAGCAAGTTGTACGGTAACTTTTGTTGCAGTTAAAAAGGGCTTTGTCTCAGAATGCGCAGCTTCATACACTGGCGAGATTTATATTGCCTCGATAGGAATAGAACCGGTCTCGTAGCTACTGTTCCGAATTCTGCAGCGCAGCCTGGTCTTAAAAGGCACCGGCCTTACTTATCTGCCCTTTGTACCCGATAAAATACAGGAATCTTTCATACCTGAATATAGGTATCCAAAATGCCTCGGCCTTACTTTGAAGCTCGTTATAGTGGCTGAGCTGTTGAACCAACGCCTCGTATCGTTGCATTGCTCCCGGATCCAGTTCCAGTTGTTCAAAAGTTGGCTGCTGCTGCGGTACCTGAGGCTGATCGCCAAGGACCAGAAAATCTGTGTCAACAGAAATGTTGTTCACGACTTTGCCGCCCCATTTTTCGATAAGTGATTTTATTCTGCCGGTCGCATTTTCGTCGATGTTGCCGTCGTTATCAAGGTCAAAGTCACCGACAATAACAAACACATTTGTTTTGTCACGGTGCCAAATTAAATTTGCTACAATATCATCAAGTAATACGGGCTTTTTTGCATCTGATTCTGTAATACGAGCCGCACAGTAAGTGTCCGCCACATCGAATACTTCGATTTCAGCCTTTCCTTTACCGTCCTTCGGGACTGAGCCGCTTCTGTCATAAACCGTGAAGGTTAAGCCTCTGTAAACGTGCTGATCGGTGCCGATATTCAGATGGACTACCTGGGCCTGGTCGTCAATTAATATTATTTTGCCGTCAGCCCTGTGAGCCAGCACTTCGTGGTCCGGCGGCGGCATAATATCCATGACCTCCTGCTGAGCACGTTTCATAATACCCACAGACTGTTTCAATTCCGCCTGAGTTTTCAGAAGTGTAGCTTCCACTGTTTTCAGATTGACGTTTGCAACATCTAATTGATTCCTGTAATTATCAATCTGATCCGTAGTGCTTTGTTCCAAACGGGCTTGAAGATCGGCGTAGTCGGCCTGCATCTTATTGACCAGCGCTTGTAGTTTGCTTTTCTCTTCTTCGATAACTTGTTCTTTATCGGAATAGGCTTTTTTCGCAATTTCAACTTGTGCTATCTGGTTATTCAGGTCTTTTTGTAAAGCATCTTTTGCTTCTATTGTTCTGTTCAGTTCTGCGACTAAATCACTGATTATTTTCACGAGTCCTGTTGTATTAGGGTCTGCAATAGTGATATGTTCTTGAGCTGATTTAAGCGCATTTGCAACTTTTATATTGACATCATTGACATCAGCTTCGGCCGAAGTCATTTCAGGTATAAACCCGACGATGAGTGATGTCGTTGCGTCAAAATGCTCGGCCATTTTGCCCAGATAGGTCTCTCCAGCTTTTCTTGGCCGCCCCGAAATTTGGGGTACTTTGCCAACTATCTTTCCTCTATCTTGCCATTGCTCGGACGTAGCCATCTCTTCAAGGTTGCTTTCTGCCTTGACTGCTTTATCCCTATACTCCTCGATTTTGACATAGCAGATACCCGCAATGATGATTGCGACTAAAAAAAGCCCTACAAAGGTTATTAATGTGTAGAGCATAGCATTGCTTTGCTTTCTCCTGCGTGCTGGCATAGTAAAACTCCTCACAAATTACAGAAAAATCACCCGTATTAGCTTGTTTTCAGAACTTATTATAGCCCTAAGCGGCTTCTGAGTCAATAAAAAAAAGATAACAAATAAGCCTTTTTGCTGTAGCACCGATGTTTGAACCATTGCCGAGGCGCTTTCGGCTTAGAGTCCATAGGGTCAGTTAAAGTCTCAAAGTCTCTCTAAAAGACCTGATAATTGGCTGATTTGTGGGATTATATGCTGTGCGGCGGCCCCAGCTTGTCCGCAGACCGATGTATGTAAGTGGGCCGGACGGAGTATCTGGATGGTCGCAAAACCTAATTTATTCGGTGCGATAAAATCCTTTTTTTCATTATCTGCGATATAAACCGTATTTTCCGGCCTGGTCTCTAAGGTCTGTAATATTTTTTCAAACCCCACAGGGGACGGTTTCCAGAATTTCCTGCCGAGCTGTTCGGTATAGACTATGAACTTAAAATATTTTTCAATGCCTAAAGCCTGAACCTTCAATTGTTGCCCTGGCAAAAAGCCGTCTGTAAGCAGGCCTAATGTGTATTTTGTGCTTAGTTCACAAAGGGCATCACGGCTGTCCGGTGGCAGCGTAATTTTGGGCTTATGCCGTCGATAAACCTCAATTAACTCTAAAATAAGCTCATCATCATAGCTTATCTCAAGCTCATCCAGAGCTGCGTTGAATGTCTTTGTATGGTTGCCCGTGCTGAATTGTTCCCACATGGCCTCCGAGATTCGCCTAATCTCAGCAGTAGCCATAGCGGGATTTGCAGAAACTGATTCGGTGCTATTGGCAAGAAACTCAGCTACCGCGGCAAAGCCGCTTTTGCAATACTCGATTTCATCGTAAAGAGTGTCATCTAAATCAAAAACAACAGTCGTTATCATCTTATAATCCGGCAGTATTATTGCGTAAAATATACACTATCTACTATATGCTTATTACGATATAATTTTACGCATTATCGGCTCAAATGTCGATAATTTTAAGTGAATAGTATTTAGTGAGTGACTTTTTTCCTGCGCACGAATGATTCGTTGAAATTCGGCAAGTAAATATAAAAAGGCAAAGCTATGAAATTTTTGCAAATAATGCGTCCTTTGCACTGGACCAAAAATGTGTTTGTATTTGCTGCCCTTGTATTCGGACATAAACTTAATGACCCTTTGGCTATCGGAAGGGCGATTGGTGGTTTTGCCTGCTTTTGTTTGGCAGCTTCGGCTGTTTATATCCTCAACGATATAATTGACCGTCAAAGGGACCGTATCCATCCCGAAAAATGTAAAAGACCCATCGCCTCCGGTAGGGTGGCCATTGGTTCGGCTGTTATAGTTGCTGTTCTGTGTGCTGCGGCGGCGATTACTGCTGCCTTTCTACTTAGCCGGGCCTTCGCATCTATCATACTGATATATATTATGCTTATGGTTTTCTATTCGCTTTTGCTGAGAAGAATAATGATTTTCGATTGTGTGGTCATAGCGATTGGTTTTTGCCTGCGGGCAGTTGCAGGAGCTGTTGTTATAGAAGTCTTTATCTCGCCGTGGTTGATTATCTGCACGTTTGCTTTGTGTCTGTTTCTGGCCTTTGGCAAACGTCGCAGTGAAATAGCCCTGCTGCGACAGGATGGCGAGTCGTTTAGAAATACGCTGACAGGCTATACACCCGAGCTTCTGGCTCATATGATCAATGTAACCAGCGGCCTTGCGGTGGTATGTTTTCTGCTTTATGCTATGGACGACAAAACTTTCCAGATTCACGGTAATAATCATCTTGTTTATACTACTCCATTGGTTTTGTATTGTATTTTCCGTTTCAGTTCGTTAATACAAACGGGAAAATACCTGGGCCCGGTGCAGCTTATTCTAAATGATTTGCCGTTTCAGATTGGTTTTGTAGTCTGGGCGATAGCAAGTTTTGCAATTGTTTACGCCGACAAGCTCGGTATTAATTTTAGTGGTATTTTCCAATAACGACCTTTGGGTCATGATTAGGATTGATTATTAAATGGCTGAACAAAGATTACAGAAGGTTTTAGCGGCGGCAGGCGTCGATTCACGCAGAAAATGCGAAGAGTTGATACTTGAAGGAGTTGTCCGAGTAAATCGCAAGGTGGTCGATAAGCTGCCAGCTTTCGTTGACCCGGATAAAGACATCATAACCGTAAACAGCAGAAAGATTCGTGCTGCACGGAAAGTATATTTTATTTTGAATAAGCCTAAAGGCGTCATTTGTACCAACCGTGACCCTCATGGCAGAAAAAAAGCGATAGATATTGTCAATACAAACGAGCGTATCTTTTGTGTCGGCAGACTCGACGCGGATACCACGGGCTTGATTATCCTGACGAACGACAGCGAATTGTCAAACAGATTGACTCATCCCAGATACGGAATAGCCAAGACCTACGTTGTCAGGATTAAGGGCGAAATTAAACCCGAGCAAATAGAAAAGTTAAAAAAAGGAATCTGGTTGGCGGAGGGCAAAACCTCCAGGGCATCGGTGAAAATATTACAACGCAGGCACATAGAATCTTCGGTTGAAATTACTATTCGGCAGGGCCTTAACCGCCAGCTACGCAGAATGCTGGCGAAAATCGGCCTGCCTGTAAAATCACTGGCGAGAACAAAAATCGGCAGACTTGGCATACGAGGAATCGGCGTCGGCAAATCCAGAGAACTGACTAACACAGAAGTAACTTACCTGAAAAAAGCCACCGCCGACTAATCACTCGGTACACAAATGCCGATGGAAGATCAATCGCTCATTAAGATAAAAAGCAGTCTTAATTTGAAAATGCGATTGAAGGTTTTGAATTAATGAGTAATAAACGCCGAGCAAAAAAACGGAAATCATTATCACTTACTCAAAGAGAAGTCCATCATCATAAAACTCGAAGGCACTCACAAGAAGACGAAAAACAAAAGCCAACAAGGATGATAACCGGCTGGCGTCTATGGCTGTTCCGCATTATCGCTCTTACAGTTTTTCCGGTTCTGTTGTTGGTGGTGGTGGAGTTGTCTTTGAGGATAGCTGGTTACGGTTTCTCCCCCCATGCGATTATTAAATGTCAGGACGATGGCAGGGATGCCTACTGTGACAATGTCAAATTTGGCTGGCGGTTCTTTCCCCGAAACATTGCACGTGAATCTGAGCCGTTCATTTTTCCCGCCGACAAGCCGGATGATACTTATCGGATTTTTATACTTGGTGCTTCTGCCGCTCAGGGCACGCCGGAACCGGCATTTAGTTTCGGGCGGATTCTGCAGGAAATGCTGCACGATAAATATCCGGCGGTAAACTTTGAAATTATCAACACCGCGATGACGGCCATCAATTCCCATGTCGTTCTGCAAATAGCAAAAGACTGCGCTCGGCACGACCCCGACCTGTTT
>DAOUVA010000205.1 GCA_030667885.1 Phycisphaerae bacterium | reverse complement strand
CCGTCGGCGGCCAGTGCGAGTTGCTCTTCGTATGTGCCGCTGGAACCGGCGTTGACGCGTATCGAGTGACAGCCGAGATACTTTGCAGCTTCGAGCCACTTGTAGTGGTTCTCGATTGCAGTTGTGCGCCGCTGCGAATCTGGGTCGCCGAGGTTGCCTTCGCCGTCGCACATAATCAAGACAGACTCAACGTCGTTGTCTTTTGCGCGTTTTTTCATCTCGGCCAGATACACAGTATCTTCGGCCTTGTCCATAAAGAACTGATTAACGTACTCGACCGCCTCGACGCCGAATTGGCGGGCATTAGCAGCGAAATCAAGGTTGTCCATTTTCGGCTGCTGCTGACCGCGAAGCCTTCTGTGCCACGACCACTGGGCAAGGGAAATCTTAAACGGGACTTTTGGGCCGCCCATCAGGTTCAGGCTTTCGCAACCTGCCAGACAGAGACTCCCGGCGGTACCGGCACTTAATCCAAGAAATGTTCTTCGTTTCATAATGTCCTCACTATAAACAAATATTAAATTCTCAAAACGAGCGCAGAATATCAGAATCAATCGTTGCCGTCAACTTCAAATGTTCAGTCTGTTTTTCCTTAAGTTGGAAATAATGTTGCTTTCGCCGCTGCTGTTATTTATCATTATTACAGTTTGAAAATCAGCAGGGCGGAACAAGATGGAATCGCAGAAGGATTTTGAAGATAAAGTAACCGAGTTCATTCACAGGCTTCCTCCGATGCCGGGCAATGTCAGTGAGCTTCTTAATGCGGCCAATGTGCAGGATATGGACGACGAGGAACTGCAGGCTTATGTTAAACAGGACCCGGGTCTTTGTGCCGACCTTCTGCATCTGGCCAATACATTCAGCATCAGGCCCGAAGGCCATGATGATACTATAGAAGAAGCGGTAAACAGCGTCGGCATAAAGCCGCTTATTCAACTGATTGGCGTCTGGTATGCCCGGAATATCCTCGCCAAAGAATTTAACATACTTGACCATCTGAACGATTACTTTCAGCACTCTCAGGAAATTTCTCTTGCCTGCCGGGTGATGTCAGAAATACTCGAAGCGGACGAGCATGATTGTCAGGTGGCTTGTGTGGCCGGACTGATTCACGATATGGGCAGGCTGGCGATAATACTGCTGAGCAACAAGAAAACTGCTCCGCTGCTCGGCACTCCGTGTGCGATGATGAATACAATCGTTGAACAGGAACAAAAGTTGGTTGGTATGGACCATTGCCGAGTTGGTATGCAGTTGTGTAAAAAATGGAACTTCTCAGAGCTTCTGCAGCAGGCCGTACTCAGACACCACAGCCCGCTGATTGATAGTGACTTCGATTATCTGGGGGCGATTATTTTCACCTGTCATTTCATTTCATGCAGCGACTTTACCGGCGAGACGCTGGCGTCAATGCTGCCGGGTGAGCTTCTTAAAAGACTTAACCTGACACCTCAGGGCTTTATTAAGACCCAGCAGATTTATCTTGCCCGCATGGCGGAGAATTAAGCCGCTTTTTAATATCGGCCGTTACGTTTGTAAATATCTAATACGAGCGTGTTGAATATTAAGGTTCTTTTCTCGCTTGTTTTAATCCGCTTGAGTGTGTTATAATTATCTCAGATAAGCATATCAGTTAAACTCATGGCCTCTCTTTGAAAGAGAAGGATAAACGTCATGTGTAAACGAAAGGGTTTTACACTAATAGAGCTTTTGGTAGTTATTGCCATAATTGCAGTATTGATGGCGATTTTGATGCCGGCCCTTAAGAGAGCCAAAGAGCAGGGCGAGCGGGCGGTGTGTCTTAGCAACCTCAAGCAACTGGGCCTGGCCTGGATTCTGTATGCCGATGATAACGACGATAAGCTGGTCAGTTGTGAGGCGGGCGGCACGTGGAGGAGCCAGTTTGGTGAGCCCTGGGTGGGTGTTACCTGGGCGTCCGATTGGGCCCAGGGCGGACAGTTACCTGAGGACAGCCAGATACAGGGAATTAAAGACGGGGCGTTATGGCCGTACGTCAAAGAGATAAATCTCTACAAGTGCCCCGCCGGCTACAGGGGAGAGCTGATGACGTATGCCATGATGATAGCCAGTAACGGCAGGTCCATTGACGGCAGTCCTGTTTTCAAGAAACGGATGCTTGTTCCCCAGCCGGCCCAGAGGTTAATCTTCATAGATGAAGGTCTGTCAAGCCCGGACGCTTACTCCACGAGGTACAATGAGCCCAAGTGGTGGGACCAGCCGGTCACAAGACACGGTGACGGTACTACTTTTTCCTGCGCCGATGGGCACGCCGAATACCACAAGTGGAAGGGTATTGAAACGATCAAGCAGGGGAGGGACAACGTACGCACCTGGGTGGGGCTCTTTTCTCCGGCCACGGAAGAAGGCAAGCTGGATGTGCAATGGGTGCAGAAGGGTATCTGGGGAAAGCTCGGCTATGAGCCGTAAATATACGCTTTGACCAGCATTTCATATAGTCTGCCCTTAGGGCTTTGGCTTGATGAATAATACGTCGGCGCGTTTTATCCATCCTGTTCTAAGGTCAATCCGAAACCACCCATCGCTATTTTTCTTGTGGAACCTTACCGGCGAGCGTGGGCCGAATTCGACCAGGTCGTACTGCGCCCACGTTTTACCCATATCGGGTGAATAGATAAATCCCGTGGAGTATGGCGATGCCGGTGCATAATGAGCTGCCAGAATCACGCCGTCCTGAATTATCATATTTGCGGACTCGTATTGCGGATTGAAGAGCATCGTATGTGCTTCTGGCCTTGTTATGTCGGCCGGGTCGCACCGAAAGAGGCCCCGGTCGTGTGGCGTTGGCCCGTTGGCGTCGGCAACCCAGTAGAGTTTACCGTCAACAAAATTGAATCCGCCGGATTTGTATCTCGAGTTAGAGGCATCCGATACGATAACTTTCCAGTGCCATTTATCATTATTCGCGTCGTAGGTACCTCTGAGCCAGTGACACTCACGCCCCTCGTCTCTGTCGCGGTCACCCGTGCAGGCATAGAATGCGTTTTCGGCGGGATTATATGCCACGCAGTGCACATGCCGGCAGATGACCGGATTATCCGTATCGCCGAGCAGCGTACCCGTCGGGCCTCCGCCTTCGGAGCCGTTGTCCCTATAGCCGGGATTCTGTCCGAAGGCATACGCTATTTTCACGGTACGGCCGTAGTCGGTTGAGTAGTAAATGTTGACCGGGACCGCGCCGCCGAGGACATTGCAGTAATTACCCCAAATCAGCATCTCAACGCCGTTGACGTCCCATGTATGAACGCCGTCGAGCGGGTGGAAATACCAGCCGGGACACTCCGGATTTTTCGGTTTATGCGGGATGTAATCGGCGCCGCCGGCATCCTTCACTGTGATCTGGCGGCAGGTCTTGAGGTTGTCGGTGCTGAGGTATAGCCTTGAGCGCGTGGCGAAAAGCATATTGCCGTTTCCAAGGATGGTGCTGAACGTAATATTTAGAGCGTTATCAAAGGCCATGCTGTGCGGCCAGGTTCTGGCGTTGTCCTCGGAAAGATATACAGCCCGGTCGGTAAAACCGAACGCCTTGTTGTCTCGCTGCGAATCGATATAGGGCCCTTCCGGCTGCGGGCGATACCAGAAATGCTCCGTGGAACCCTGTTTGGATAAGAAGGTAATTGAATTTCCCTTGAGTTTAGATGTTCCTGTCAACAGAATCCCGCCGGCAGTGGCCGCTGTGGCATGCAAAAACTTCCGGCGAGTTATTGGTGGTTCCGGCGTTACGAGTTTTCTCTCGGTGGGATATTGTGTAAAGTGATCGTTAATCAGTGGCATCGTATTGTCTCCAAAGAGTAAGCTTTATTGTATCAAGTCACTGGCGGACTATTAGAACAGTAATTACTGTTTGGTCAGTTCATGCAGGTAAATTGTCCTTGCATCTCAAACGAATTCTTCAAAACAAAATTCACCTTTGTTCATAATCATTTCGTCATCTACGTAAATACTCGTATTTTTGATTACACCGTCAACATGCACTTTACTATCCCATTTAGCACCGGTTTTGCCGGGCAAAGGGCTGCCGAAGGCAATATGTACACCAGGGAACTTTTCGTCCTGAAGCAGGTTGTAGATTAACTCTGTCAAACCGGTGTTCGTGCCGATTGCAAATTCACCCACTCTGTTGCTGTTTTCATCAGTCTCAAAAATATATTTGGAAAATTCCTGCTGTAGTTGCTCATTATCACATCTGACACTTTCCTTTATGGCCCGGCCATCCGAAACTTCAATTACCATCGGCGTATTCTCAAGAGAACCATATCTCTCGGCAAAGAAATCGCCAAGACAGCCATCGATAACAACCTTGCCATTGACAGTGAGTGGCGAGGTAAATACTTCACCATCGGGAAGATTGTTCCAATGGCCCGGGCCGATATTGCCGTCACTAATGTTCCATTTGAGTTCCGGACTGAATTCAGCAACAAAATTGTTACCTTTTTCAGTCACCACCTGAATCTTTTTTGCGTTTCTAACCTTCTCATACACCAACTTGCTAATCCGCTGGATTTCTTTGTAATCGCCGCACATCCCGTCTTTCATAATCTGCGGTGTAATTCCAATCATATGAGCATGCCTGAGTTTGGTATTTGCTTCGACTGCTTTAATCATGTGCCGTCTAAAAGTTTGAAGTTCTCCTTCGGCTCCCTGGGCGGCATAGATACTTACGTCTGCGGCCTTGATGGCATCATCAATAGCTTGCGGGTAATCAATAGGGCGCTGCCCAAAATCTTCCATAACGAAGAATTGAATCTTTCCTGTAATCTTTTCTATTACCGTTTTAAGAGCCGAGCCTATTTCGATGGTCTCTTCATCGGTAATAATGATTACCCTCTCGCCTGCTTTGACCTTGAGGCAATTCTCAACTGCCTGCTTGACACCCTGTTCTATAGTTCCCATTTCTGTTATTCCTGATTTATTTAATAATTTGACGCCTGGTCATCTTTTGAGTTCAGTTTCTTCCTCAAATTACGTCCCATCTTGAACTTCACTGCCCGTTTATATCTTATTATAGCAAACTACCGGCAGCGGACAAGAACCTGTCTGATGCCTTTTGTCTTGACACGTTAAATCCGGTTTGTATAATCATACCTGTATGTGGAACTCAGCTTTATCGCTTTTATACACTAACCAACCTGAAAAGCTGCCATTCGGAAGGTATTGCTCATTCATCACCGGATGGTTTCTTGTCCTGCTTATTCCCGGATTCGGGTTTGCTCGTGATGTGGTTACGCTTGCGAATGTCGTTGATCCCGGTCAGATTACTGCTGAGGAGCCCTTTGCGGATACGTTTTCACCCGAGAAAGCAGCCCGTTATCTCGATACGGCATCGCTTCACTGGCAGAAGTCACGCAACTGTGCGGCTTGTCATGTGAACATGGGCTATATGTATGCAAGGCCCGCTCTGAGTTCGTTCCTGGAGGATTCGGGAGAAGTTCGTAGTTTGTTCGAAGAATGTGTCACCAGGCGATGGAAAGAGAAATCTCCGCCAGATGTGCAGGAGATAGTGGTTGTGGCTTCCGGACTTACCTTCAATGATTTGCAGACCACGGGCCGGTTGCACCCTGTTACACGCCAGGCTCTTCAGGTAATGTGGGACTTCCAGCGGGACGATGGCGGCTGGAACTGGCGTAATGACGGTTATCCCCCGATAGAATACGACGAGCACTATGGCGTCACGCTCGCAGCGCTGATTACGGGAATTGCCCCGGATCGATATATCCAGACAAAAGAGGCCCGCCGAGGTCTTGATGGAATACGCAGGTTCCTGAAGAACAATCCGCCTTTGTCACTGCATCATCGGGCGATGATTGCCTGGGCATCATGTTATGTTGGGGATTTGATGAACGAACAGGGCCGCGCCAAGACACTCAAAGAATTGTTTGCACTTCAACGTCCTGATGGTGGATGGTCCACACCCGGCCTGTTGGCGGACTGGAAGGGGCTTAAGCGCAAAGACGGTAAGCCGCACGACACAAAGACCAGCGATGCGTACGCCACGGGTTTCACTATAATTGTCGCCCGCGAATTGGGCCTTTCGAGCAAAGATCCGCGACTGATATGCGGAATAGACTGGCTATTGAGCAATCAGAGAGTTAGCGGAAAGTGGTTTTGTCGTTCACCCGCCACGGACAGCCGTCATTACTTTTCCAACTTCGGCAGTGCTTTTGCCATCCTGGCACTCCAATCGTGTGATAAGCTTCCCGGCTGGCCGCTATCGAAGAAACCGGGACGTCTTTCGCCTCCCTGACAGACTTGCACTCAGTGATGTGCAGTAAAGAGCAATTAGCAATCTCCCTTCGCTTATCGATATCTGCCATTAAGCCGGGCAGTATCTCATCTAACCGCTCCGGCTCGGAAAGCCGCCGTTCCCTATCCACAACGGAACTTACATGTTCAGAGCATTCAGAAGAAATCCTGACCTTTAGCCCGGAATCAGCCGAAGGGGCAGAATCTCTGAATCCGTTCGAAAAGTCATTACACATTGGTTTTCATTTCCGCTACGATTTGGCGGGTCGGGGCCGATTGGTTCTGGTGGGCCTGTTTGAATGCTGAGGTGTAGGATTCATTTTGTTTTTTGAAAAGCTCGTTGCCGGTGATAATCTCCTTCAGGGCTTTGGATTTTGTTTTGGCTTGTTTTAAGAATCCGATGGCTCTTGTACCGTAAACTCCGCCCAGTAATGCACAGATACCAATGCCCAGCTCCAGCATAGAGTCGGCCACTTCCCATGCATCCGGCCGTTCGGCTCCCTGCTGCAATGCCGTGCGGGCAAGCTGGTAGTTCGATTCGGCCAGCACATCTTCGGTGGTCTCGGACGGTGGAAATTCTTTCGGCAGACCAAAATAAGAGCTGAACCCCCGGCTCTGAACTTCGCTTAGCTGCGTTAGTGCCTGCAATTGTTCCGAGGCATTTTCAGTCTTTGAGGTATCGGCGGCAATCGTAGTTGTACGATTATGCAGCCATGCGTTCTGTTTTTGTGTCTCGGTTGGTGCAAAACGCAGACTGTCACAGCCGGCGGATAGAAGGCATATAAATACGCATCCAAAAAGTCTTGTGCTTTTTCGTACTTCGATTTTTTTCATCATTTTTCTCCTTAATTTTGGATTAACTTGGTTGTTTTGCTTATAATAACTTTATGCGGAATAAAAAGAGTTTGAACAACAGACAAAAGGTTGGGCTATGGATAAAGCGAGAACATTCAAACCTAAGACTATATTGTTATGGCAAAAAGTTGCGGATGACCCTGAAGCGCAACGAATTATAGGGTTATTTCCATCGGCTGATGTCCAGTTAATAAAGCAGCAGAAAAATCCACCTTTGCCGAATATGTCACCGGCACAGGCATTACTTGCCGGAAAAAGAACTTTGATGATTGGTGCAACTTCATCTTTTGTGGGCAATTTCGATGGCCGGCTTGGCTCGAATGTCTGCTGCTGCCCTTACTACAAATTGGTTCCTGTCTCAAACGGCTGCCCGTACTATTGTACATATTGCTATCTGGCGTTTGT
>DAOUVA010000136.1 GCA_030667885.1 Phycisphaerae bacterium | reverse complement strand
GGCAAGCCGCTCCTCGTGCAACTGTAGATATTGTGTCCCAAGCTTTATAGTGGCCTCGAGGAATTCAGGGCAGAGTTGCAGTGCCCCTTCATATTGTGAAACAGCCTCATTGGTGTTGCCCAGCATACGAAGGATATCGGCATGCTTCATCAGCAAATCGGCTCTGTTGGGCTGATCCTCTAATAAGTATTCAAGCTGCTCCAATGCCTCGTGGAATTGGCCCTCGGCAAAGAGTTGATCCACATTGTCATCCTGAGAGTGGTAATTGTCCGGATGTATCAAAATGGCATTGTTGAAGGTTTCAATGGCCTTCATAAATTGTTCAGTGGCAATATACAGATGCCCAAGAGTTACAAGCATCGATATGTCGTCAGGATATTCAGTTTGCAATATCTCATATTGCTCTATGGTTTTTTCGGGCTGACCCTTTTTGAAGTAAATGGCGGCCAACCGCTGGGCAGGAAGCTGTAGATAGCTTTTGAACTTCAGACAGTCCTGATAAAATTCGATGGCCTGAGACTCTTTGCCAAGCCGTTCATAACAATAGCCAAGAGCATAAAGAGCCATTGTATTATTCGGCCGGCGCAAATAGACCGAGTTTAATTCTTTGATTGCCTCGTTCAATTTGTTGTTGTGCAGATAAATGGCAGCCACCGCCAGGCGGCCATACGTACAGGAAGAGTTTTCGAACAGATACATCCTTAGCTGCTCGGTGGCGGCATTGAGCTTCATATCTCCAATCAGCTCTAAAGCCTTATTCAACTCGCGATACCGAACAGCCTGGCTGTCGTCTTTCAGGGGTTTTACCGCATTTAACCAATGCCATATCAAATCGGTAATATCGATGGTGATCGCCCTGCCGAGAATTTCCAGTAACTGACTCATACACCCTCCTGCGGAGCCAAATTCGATTCTTTATTAACAATCGGGTCTCGATTGCCCTTTTACTATTTTCGTGCGATCCCAGACCCGCTTTTTTCCATGTAAATTGTAAATTACCTGAAAACGTTAACTTAAGTATCGACAATAGGCAAAGGCGTATTAAGCCCTATTTTAGTAATTAGCACCTACTTTTTCATTTTGTTATTTTGTTATGGCGATTGTGTGTGATGTGCGGATTGTTACGATTTTAGAACGCGGTTATCGGGTTTATTACCCCCCTTTTGCCACCCCCAAAAAAACAAATTTAGGAGTGACATATAATTAATTGTACACAGGCCAATAACGTCGATTACGGTTCGCTCTAATATAGCCTATAAATACAATCCTTAATCGGACTTTGCCATTTGGGCCTGTTTTTCTATCTCGCTCAAATATGCCAACGTGCGCTCGAGTTTGTCGCTTAAGTGTTTTAATTTCAGCATAGTTTTAATCCGCGTTAACAACTCAAGCTTATTTACGGGTTTACTGAGAAAATCATCAGTACCCGAATCAATAGCTCGCTCGATGTCACCAAATTCGTTAAGTGCGGTTACCATTATGACGGGAATATCACTGGTTTTGGGGTCATTCTTTATCCTCCTGCAAACCTCAAAGCCGCTCATTTTAGGCATCATCACATCCAGCAAAATTAAATCCGGAGGCTCTTTAGCTATGATATCCAGGGCCTCGGGCCCATCACAGGCCGATATGCTCCGGCAGTCCACATCCTCAAGATATACCTGTAATAATTCAAGATTCTGCTGATTGTCATCCACAACCAGGACAATAGGTGTTTTGTCCTGCCCTGTGTTGTCTTTTATCTTGTTCATAAAATAATGCTCCTATAATCGTATTTATTATTTTCCAAGAGCTGCTAAGATAGCCACACAAAAGGCCGGCAAATCGTCCGGTTTGCGTGATGTAATCAAATTTCCATCCACAACGCATTCGGCATCCATATACTCGGCGCCGGCATTTATAATGTCATCTTTGATTGCCATAAAACATGTCGCCTTTTTGCCCCTGAAAACAGGGGTGCTGCACAACAGCCAACCGCCATGACAGATAGCCGCTATAATCTTGCCGGCGTTTACCATATCATTCGCAAACCTTATGACGTCGGCGTTTCTTCGCATAAAATCCGGAGCGAATCCGCCCGGCACGACTATACAATCGTAATCGCCGGCATCAGCTTCTGACGCGGCAATCTCTGAGATACAGGGATAGCCTTCCTTTGAATGATATTGCTTTTTTGCCTCGGCGGCAACAAAATTCACCTCCAGACCGGCTTCTTTGAGGCGATAGTAAGGAAACCAAACCTCAAGGACCTGATACATTTCGTCAACCATAATAGCTACCTTTTTAGCTGCCACTTCTACTACTCCTTTCCTGCAAGCATCGGCTCTTTGATCCAGGCCGAGTTGAAAACATAATACTGTTTACTGCTGATAAGATGAATAAGCTCGTTCGGTGTTTGTGTGGCAGCCAGATATCCTCTCGGTTCAGCATGGGTTTCGTCCATGGTAAACGAGCCGGTATTACCTCCGCCGTCAAGTTTCTTAGCCGGCCCCCCTGCCGTAATGAGGCGTTTGCAAGGCCAGGTTTTGCCCTCGTCAAAAGAAAGTGCCGCGAACATGCCGAAAACACGGCGATGATTGCCGGCAGCATCGGGGGCAATCATACCTTTCCTGCGGTCGGTGAAACTCACAAGCAAAATGGGACCTTCCAGCAATCGCCTGAGAATCAATCGCTGCCCACTGCCAAGAGGTGGAAACTCACTTGCTGAATAAGACCAGGAGCGTCCCATATCCTGTGAAATACTCATCGGCATACGGTTATTGATGTTGTTGCCGCGGCCAAAGGCCATTAAACTGTCATCTTTAAGCTGGACTACACCGGCGTGAATACCGGCTATCCACCCCCCTGTTGAATCCGAGGCAAAGCCTGGATTGGGTTTTCCCACGCCATGGTCAATCCAGGTACTGCCGCCATCAAGACTGACATGTACGGCCGTTCCACCATTGCCGCCGGTTACCGCATCACACGGCAAAATTATAAAACCCTCCCGTGTTTGAAAAACAGATTCAACAGGCATGTGGCGAAGACCATGTTCAGGATTGATGATTTGTGCCTTCGACCAGGTCGCCCCGCTGTCAATCGAGGTTCGCATTATCGTAGCGAGATTACCCCATGTAGCTGCTGCTGAGAGTCCGTTGAAGTGATAAATAGTATCTCGGCCATTAAACCAAAACGCAGGGGCGTGGTCATTACGGTCAGGGGCATCCCAGAAGACTGAGGGCGGATCCCATTGGTCGGCTCCATACCTTAATCGGCTGGCCAAAATAGTGAGTTCGCGACCTGGTTCGTTTAGGCATGAATACCAAATTGCCAGAAGGTCGCCATTGGGACAGTCAACTAATGCAGGGTCATGGTTGTGCTCGGAGTACATAGGACCGTTAGAGTCCGGCGGAATTTTGACATATTCGATCGGACTCTTAAAGTAAGGTCCATTCGAATCTGGGCCTTCGAGCAGATCGGCATGAATCCGCCAACTGACACGCTGGCGATTCAATGGCGGCATGGGGGCAGGAAGCCGATTTGTATTCGGCATCCGACCAAGAACTACGCGGAAACCTATCAACCAGCTTTTATCGGCCGGCAGTGTGCCAAGTCGGTTTGCCGAACGCAGGTATGAAAGCTGTGTGCTGTGACTGCCGCCACGAGTAACTTTGAAATCACCGGATTCAAAACCCACAGGCTCTGTTTGAGCATCTTTACGGTAAGGCCCATACCAATCGTAGCACCATTCTTCTACATTTCCGTGCATATCAAAAAGGCCCCAGGGATTCGGCATAGTCTCTCCGACGGTAAGCGGCACCTCTTTGTCACCCTTGCGGCCTCGTGCCGGGTCGGGAAACCAGCTCATTCGAGCGTTCTTGTGAAACTCCTTCGGTAAATCCGAACCGGTGTGATAGGATGTAGTAGTACCGGCACGGCAGGCATACTCCCACTCGGCTTCAGTCGGCAAACGATATGATTTGCCTTCTTTTTTAGAGAGCCACTCACAGAATTCAACTGCTTCGTGCCAGCTTACAAAAACGACTGCTTCATCATCCAGTTTGGATAGGCCCAGCTTTCCACGAAGTTCGCGGTGCTCTGGGTCAAACTGCTCATACTGAGCATTGGTAATTTCTGTTACAGCCATCCAAAAAGGTCTGGTAATACTAACTCTGTGCACGGGTCTTTCGTCCCAGTCTCCACCATCTTTTTGCCCCATCATAAAAGAGCCGGATTCTATTCGGATAAATTTCATGCCGACGGAATTTACAAATGTGTCCCCCGCTTTTGAGCTTTGCACCTGCCCTGTCAAAAAGAGCAAAAATATTGCCAGACATACTCTTTTCATCATTACGCTGCCTTTCAAAAAATTTGATTGTTGTAACTCTCGATAAATTGGCGGACTTCCGGCTTGATATATATCTGCTCAATATCCACCACCTTCGGCACTGCCTGGGCACACATCGCCGCAACTACAGCAGAGGGAGCCTGAGTGTCCACAAAGAAAATCTGTCGACCCTTCATAACACAAAGTCCCCCACCGTTTCCGCCAAGCGGTTCGTCGCGAATTGCAACGCTGTTTGCTTCCAACAACGCTAAAAGCTCTTCTAAAATCCTTTGTTCGTTCATTTTCTCGTATTATGTATTTCGCACTGATTATATCGTTGTTCAAGAAAAAACGTATTAAAAGTCGATATAGATACTTGTAAGTTCTGAGTTTTGTTGATTATACAAAGCTCACAAACCACTGATTTTATAATAGGAGCAGACAATTGGCAAGTATTACAGGAAAACGCCTTTCTTTGCATAAATATGTGAAAGAACAAAAACAGGAAAATGACGCTCTTAAATACCAGCTTGCGCAGATCCAGCACCTTGCTAATACCGGTACCATCAGCTTTATGATAGCCCACGAAATTAACAATCTGCTCACACCACTGAGGAACTACGCTGCTGTTGCTCTTGAGAATCCTGACGATAAGAGTTTTGTCGAAAAAGCACTTCAGAAAACGGTCAGAAATTGTGAACGTGCTTCTAATATTATGGAAAGTATGCTCGCATTGGCAAACGGGCAGACACAGGAAAAGAAAAATGCCAGGCTGCTTGCATTGGTTGAAGAAATTTTCACCTGTCTTTGCCGGGATTTTGCGAAAGACGGGATAACCGTAGAAATCAGCATTCCGGAAGAGTTGACCGTTTGGTGCGTGTCGGTCCAGATTCAGCAGGTTATAATGAATTTGGTTCTCAATGCCCGCGATGCAATGCTGCCGCGTGGTGGTATTTTATGTATTAAAGCAAGTGAAAATAGCGATGCCATCAAGATAGAAGTCAGCGACACAGGCGAGGGAATTCAACCGGCTGATTTAAAAAATATTTTTGACTCGTTCTTTACGACAAAAACAAACAAGAACACCCCATCCGGGTATTCGGGAGCCGGCCTTGGTCTGGCTTTTTGCAAAAAGATAATTGCCGAACACGAGGGCTTGATTTCAGTCGAATCCAAATCCTCCATGGGAACCAAATTCAAGATAACCCTGCCAAAACACCGACAAGGCAATAGCTGATGGCAGTACAGTTTTACCAAATTATTTTAATGATATTTCTACTTGCCTGTTCAGCTTTTTTTTCAGGAGCTGAGACCGCTTTTTTTAACCTGTCACACCGGCAGGTCAAAGTTTTTCGTCAATCCAAACATAAGGTCCAGAATCTCGTCGCAAGTCTCCTGAACAAACCGGGGCATTTGCTTGACAGTTTTTTGTTTGGAAATATGACGGTCAACGTTCTGTTTTATGCCGTCTCAAGCATTTTAATAATGCGAGCCAAGGAACAGGGAAGCCTGGTCCTGGCAGTTATTGTCGCCGTAACGAGTTTCGCCACTCTCTTACTGATAGGGGAGATACTGCCGAAATCTATAGCCTATGCAAATTCAAAGTCTGTTAGCCTGGCTACCGCCCTGCCGGCTTTTTTGTGCCTTAAAATCTTTACGCCACTTGAGTTCGTGTTCAAATTTATCATATTAGAGCCGACTCTTCGGTTGTTTCTGGGGCCGGTTAGAAGTCCTAAGCCAATAACGGTCGGTGAATTTAAATCATTGATTGGTACAACGAGAAAGCAGGGATTGATCAGCGCCGATGAAAACAAACTCTTAACAGAAGTTATCGAGTTAGGCCTTCTGAAGGTCCGTCACGTTATGCGGCCTCGGGTGGATATGATAGCATGTGACGTTATGGATTCGCCACAGAAAGCCCGCAAGAAGATGCGAGAAAATAACTTAACAAAGCTGCCGATTTACGCAGGAACGATAGACAATATGGTTGGAGTGGTACACCTCAGACAACTTCTGCTTAAAGCCGGCACCTCATTAGATAAAATTGTTCAACAGGTTAATTTTGTGCCGGAGCAAAAGACGGTCGAATCTCTTTTGGAATTTTTCCGGAGAAGTCGAACCGATATGGCCGTAGTTGTGGACGAATACGGCGGGATTGCCGGTTCTGTTCGGCTTGAGGATATTGCCGAAGAATTGTTTGGCCAGATGGAACCTGCAGGCCACATAGAACCAATTAAACAAACAGGACCTTTTGAATATCGTCTTGCCGGTAATCTGGCCATTCACGACTGGGCAGAGGTATTCGACATTGATTTAGCCGAGACGCGTCTTGCGACAGTCGGTGGTTTGGTAACAGCCCTTCTCGGGAAAATACCAAAAAGCGGTGACGTGACATATTTGAAGAATTTGAAGTTTACAATCGAAAAAATGCAAAAGCATAGGATTGAAACCTTAATATTAACCCTTGAGCCATTCCAAAAAGATGATCAATAGTATATCATTAATAATCGCAATTGTTTTCTTCATTATTCTTGCGGGCTTATTCTCCGGTTCTGAAACAGGTATGTATCGACTTAGTCGGCTTCGCTTACGACTGGGTATTGAAAAAAAGAAATTATCTTTCATTATACTCGGCAGATGTCTGAACGATAGCTACGGCCTGCTTCTATCCATGCTAATAGGCACAAATCTTGCCTACTATCTCGTCACAAGTATTGTCACTAACATATTTTTGAATAAAGTGGAGACAGAACACGCTGCTGAATTCTTCGCAACCCTTTTGACCGCACCAACACTATTTATTTTTTCAGAACTAATTCCCAAAAATATTTTCTTTTACCGCTCAGATGTGCTTATGCCATACATATCGCCGTTTTTATACACTTTCCATAAAGCCTTAAGCTTCTGCGGTATCATACCTCTATTAAAATTCATATCAAGCCTGTTGATGAGATTATCAGGCCTGGCTTCTTCTTCCAAATCAGTAATAACCTCGACACAAAGACATCAAGTCCAGGCAATCCTACAGGATACGCACGAAGAAGGCATTTTCAGTTCGGTGCAGACCGAAATCATAAACCGTCTTGTCAGCATATCACACATTCCTATAAGGTCCGTAATGATTGTTATTAACAATGTCCAAACAGTTGACATAAATTCTGACAACGCGGCACTATTGAACACATTAAAAAAATATGCGTTTTCCCGCTTGCCGGTCATAGAGAGTCCGTCTGGAAATATCAACGGCTTTGTAAATATCTATGAAACCTTAAGTTCTTCAGAACAGTTCACCAATCTGCACAATTTCATAAAACCAATCCTGAAACTTAATGCGAATACTACTGTTACAGATGCGATAAATATTATGCAGAAAGAAAATCAGAAAATCGTCCTGGTTATGAAAATCGGCCGTGCCGGCCAAGAGAGACCTATTGGTATTGTAACAATGAAAGATTTAGCCGAAGAGCTTCTCGGCGAGTTGGCTGAATGGTAAGATAATTTATTAATTCCCAATGTTCGTTTTTTTTTATACTCTAATATGATGTCTGTAAAAACAATTAATATATTAGTTATCTTAATACTGATTGTCCTTTCAATTGCAATTATAGCCAATAGTATGTCAAAACCGCTTGGCCGTGATGAACAGATGTACTGCACCGCCGGTGCCCTGCTGGCCCAGGGCAAGATGATTTACAGGGATTTTTCTTATGCTGCCCAACTGCCCTACCACCCGTTACTATGCGCAACTTTGTTTCGAATATTCAACACAACCCACTATTTACTCTTTGGCAGAATACTCTCTGCCTTTTTTGACATTCTCGTACTGGTGTGTATATTCGGTATATATCGGTATATTTTCAAGTCCTTTGCAATTACCGGAATGCTTTTGGGGCTGGCAGCGGCTGTTCTGTATGTATTCAATCCTCTGGTCGATTATGCCAACGGCTATGCATGGAACCATGATGCTGTAATCTTCTGTGTTGTGTTGGCTTTCTGGTTGTTCGTGTCAACCGATTTTACGCAAAAATCAAAATATTGGCGAATTGCCGCCATCGGCGCACTGCTTACATTTGCAAGTTGTATGCGTATAACTACGGCTTTAGTGGAGCTGCTTTTTTTCGCGATAATTCTGAGCCAACCGGCAGAGACAATAAAACAAAGATTCAAGACCGCCCTGCCGTTCTTAATTGCCGCTGCTGTTGTTTCTGCCTGGCCTGTTTGGGTGATAGCTCAAGCTCCACGGGCATTCTTTCTGAACCTCATCAAAATACCTATGCTCTATGGCGAATGGCTGCACCAAATAGGAATGGTTTTCAACAAATTCGAGTTGACATTTGCCTGCCTTACACAGCCGGGATATTTTGTACTTGTTGTATTAACGATTTATCTCTCGCTGATGATTGTGTGCCTCCGCCGCAGATTGAAGATAACCAGCGGCAGGAACTTATTGCTTGCCGCCCTGCTGCCATTAACATTCCTAATAATCGCCCTGATTCCGCCAACAATGTGGAGGCAGTACCTTGCAATGCCTGTACCCTTCCTGGTAATAGGCTTTGCTTTGCCTCTGCTGTATTTGCGAAAACTTGCCGACAAAAACAGGGCTAATCTGCACTTCAAAATAGCAGTTGCTGTAGTAGGTGTGTGTGTATTTGCATCAGTAATCTCTTATCCGTTTGTACTGTACAGAACTCCGATAGTTCTGGTACCTGAAAGATGGGAACCCATAGAAATACATAAGATTTCGGAAGATATCGCCGAGAAACTCAAAACTCAAAACTCAAAACTCATACTTACCTTAGCCCCCCTGCTTGCTCTTGAGGGTGGCTGTGATATTTATACAGAGCTTTCCTGTGGTGCGATTATCTATAGAGCTGCCGATTCTATGTCACCATCTGAGCGAAGTGTTACACATACCGTAGGTCAAAAAACACTCGGAGAATTACTAAAAATATCACCACCTTCAGCGGTGATACTTAACGTTGAACGCGGCAAATTAGCATTACTTGAAGCCCCCCTTCAAGCAATCGTCAAGCCTGACTGGGAAAGAATAGTCTATGAAAACGGTTTCGTAGCATACTTCAAACCCTGATACAAACACAGTAATGCAGACTCAAAGCAAGTTGAGAAAATAAAATGAGCAAAAGAAAAATAGTAACACAAATTGGC
>DAOUVA010000188.1 GCA_030667885.1 Phycisphaerae bacterium | reverse complement strand
GTAATTCTGGGCGTTCTGGCATAGCCACGATAATAAAACCGGTCTCCACTATTGTCAAGGGAATGTGTTGCAAAAAAACAACACTAACGTTCATTTTTTCGGACTGAGAAGGTTGCTGGTTGAATAGGAAACATAACATTTTATAAAATAAGCAGCTAAAACTATTTGTTCTGTGCAAATATTCAACAATCAAAGGGTTAAATTGCTTTCTGGCGTTGCTATTTCGCAACGCTACAAAAAGCATTATTTTTAAGTCTGTAGATATAACTTGTATAATTTTGTTTAACTTTATGTCGAGCAAGCATTTATAAAAGTTAAAATGGGGTATTTGTTTATGCTTTACTTTGGAACGAATTTTGCACTACAATACTCTTGCGTGTTTTTTTAAAGGATGAGGGTCGAGTTGTTTTATGCAAGGATGCATACGATGGACCAGGACGAGAGACGCAAATATAAACGATTGGGGACGAAGTTTGATATATCATGCCGTGAAGTTGGTTCCGAAGCAGTGCGGGCACATGTAGGCTGTACTATAAATGTAGGTACAGGCGGTTTGTATTTTGAGACTAAAGACGTGTCATTCAAGCCGGGCAGCCTCTTGGAAGTAGAATTGTCAATACCACCGAAGCGAGGTTTGCTTGAATTTGGCGGCAGGATTGCAGGTTTCGCCAGGGTCTTGAGGACTGATAGCGTCTCTGCCGAAGGCAAGGCTTTAGCCTCTGGGGAGTATCGTGTGGCTTTACAATTCTGCCGGTCTCTCAGGCTTTGCTTATAAGGGCCAGATGCCTTCGAATACTTCCACCGCCGGGCCCGTCATATAGACACAGTTATCTTCCTGGCACCAATGTAAATCCAAGTCACCGCCAGGTAAGTGTCCCGTGCATTTTCGTTCCGTCCGGCCGGTAAGTACTGATGCCACAAAAGCGGCACAGGCACCGGTTCCACAAGCCATCGTAATTCCACTGCCTCGCTCCCAGGTCCGCATTGTAAATTCTGTTGGCATATCAATCTGGACGAAATGAACGTTGATGCGGTTTGGGAAAAGACTATGGTTTTCTATCGAAGGCCCGACTTTTTCCAGGTCAATTAAATCCACGTCATCGCAGAAAAATACAGCGTGTGGATTACCCATTGATACACAGGTCATCAGCAATTCCTGACTGAAGATTTCAATGGCCTGTTCGACAACTTTTTCGCCCGACAGATTTACTGGTATATCTTTTGGTGCCAGAATTGGCTGGCCCATATTGACGCAGACTTGTTGGATCTTGTCTCTCTCATCAACTGTTAATCCCACAGTTAAAATACCATTGCCTGTTTCTATATTCAATGAAGCCCGGCAGCCGGATGGCTGACCCGGTAAAGAAAACGGCCCGCCGCTCTCGGCTAATTTATGTTCATAAGCGTATTTTGCTGCGCAACGGATACCATTTCCGCACATTTCAGCCTCTGAGCCGTCTGCGTTAAACATACGCATACGTACATCTGCTGTTGCTGATGGACAGATAAGAATCAATCCGTCGGCTCCAATTCCTCTGTGACGGTTACTGACTATTTGAGCTAATTGTACGGGATTCTCGATTTTTTCCTCGAAGCAATTGACATATATATAATCATTGCCCAGCCCGTGCATTTTTGTAAACTTCATTTGTTATATCTCCATGTAAAACCTGCCTTAATATATCCGTTCAAGGCGGTAAAATCAATATTAAGTATGATCTTTTGGGATATGTTCTTTGATTATATCGCGAATTAAATCTGAAAAAGTTGAGGGGGGAGCTGCAATGATTTGCCTATGCAGCCCAATTCTAAGACCGACACAGCAAAAGAAATGGTAATATTACCTTTTCTTGCGGCAGGTAATATTACCCAACTGAAAATTCTTTTTTTCGGGTATTCATCTGTGCTTTGAGGCGTGCGATAATCGAAGAGTGCATCTGTGAGACACGGGACTCGGATAAATCCAGCGTTGCCCCGATTTCTTTCATTGTCATCTCTTCATAATAGTACAAAACAATAATCAGACGTTCCGCCCGCGTCAGCCCTTTGGTAAGCAGACTCTTAAGGTCCCGCTTTTGCGCCTCAATGACAGGATTCTTGCTTCTTTCATCCTTGATTATATCTATTTCGCGAATATCTTTTTCGCCCTCTCCATCACCATATTTCGTGTCTAAAGATACCAGGCTGACCGCATTGGCGTCACGCTGGAGCCTGTTGAAATCCTCTGGATCCATATCCAGTTCTTGGGCGATTTCCTTTTCAGTGGGTTTGCGGCCAAAGTGTATCTCAAGCGAATGTGTAGCTTTTGACAACTGATGAGCACGGGCACGCACTAATCGTGGAACCCAGTCCATGCTCCGAAGCTCATCGAGAATGGAACCTCTTATACGAGGTGAGCAGTATGTCTCGAACTTTACTCCTCGCTCCGGGTCGAAAGCATCTATCGCATCCATCAAGCCGAAAATGCCGGCACTCACAAGGTCATCCAGCTCAACCTTGTCAGGTAATTTGCTGTGCAGTCGATCAGCGCTGTATTTCACTATGTTCCTGTAGTGTTCCATGAGAAGGTTGCGGGAATATTCATTGCGGGTTTTGTGGAACTGTTCCCATATTTCTTCAATGGTGAGTTTTTGCTTGGTTTTCACAGGATTCCTCCTTGAAATATACCCCGCTTTGCGGGATCCCGGATTTTTATAATTTCAGTAAATTTTACAGAACCAGGTGTTGAGTCCCATAATTAACGACGTTCATTCTGTTTTCAGCATTTTCACCTCTGTTCGGGTCAGCAGAGCACCCATCTAAATTAGTTATCGATTGTTTGGCCAATAACTTTAGAAAAACCAGTTAACAACTTTTTTAAAAAAGCCCTCATCATCAGACCCGGAAGATTCACTATTGCTCAATTTTGCTGCTAAGGCTGCCAGCGATGAGGTAATTTGCGATTTGGGATGAGCTAAAACAACCGGTTTTCGCAACCGAACTGAACAGCTCAATCGTTCATCTTTGAGCAATATGCCGGCGTTGTAAACATGGGTATTTAAAAATCGTCCTGCAACGTTTGCTATCTTCTGATACGTCTTTTTGCCTTCTGGTATTGAATGGGCCATGTTCACGATAAGGCTGATGTGGCCGGTGAACCTGTTTCCGACAAGCACCTTAATCATTGCATAGGCATCGGTCATCGCTGTAGCTTCAGGTGTTGTGACGACCAAAACATTGTTGGCGGAAAGGCAAAAACCAACGACCGACTTGGAAATTCCGGCTGCGGTATCGATTAGTATCACATCGTTATCATTCTGGAGTTTAGACAGTTCCTTCAGCAGTCGCCGACGCTGAAATTCATTGAGGTCGGCCAGTTCTTCAAGCCCGGATGCGCCACAGATCATTTCAATGCCTTCAGGCCCGCTATGAATGATTTCTTCGACGCTTTTGCCGTCATAAATCATGTGCGAAACATTGTATCTGTTGTTAACATTCATAACGATATCCAGGTTGCCTAACGAGAAGTCCGCATCGACAAGCAGGACTTTTTTCCCTGAAGCTGCCAGGCATATACCAAGATTAGCTGTTATGTTGGTTTTGCCGACTCCTCCTTTTCCGCTTGTTATGGCTAAAACGCTTGCCGGGCGTTTATGGCTTTCCATTATTTGCTGTAAGTAGAGAGTTTCGTTTGTCATTTGTTTTCTTGGTTACAATGTTCTATAGGGACTCATCAATAATCGGTTGATACCGGTTCCTGTTTCTGCCTGAGTAATTCTGTTGCGACTCTTTGATTAAGCGAATTTTCCAGAAGCCTGTTTATCTGCTCTTCGAGATATTCGTCTCGATTGTTTTCAAGAAGTAATTTGCTCTGCTTATCGACAGTCGCTTTAACTTCAAAACTTCCCCTTGTGCCGAATTTGATACTTTCAGTGTCGCGCAGCAGAAGTCGCTGGTTTTGGATGTGCTCATTGATTGCGTTGTTGAGCAAATCGGAAAACTCCTTAACCGCCAGTTTCCTGGGAACAAATTCGGGATTGTTCATATTGGTAATATTGCGGACGATTATTTTTTGTCGAGTGTGTGTAAATTCAATTATCTTGACCAGTAATTCAGTAATATTATCCGTAACCAGCGACGTTAGATTCATATCTGATCCTCCCTGTTGCTTCATACGTTCCTTGGGTTTGGCCGAAGAAAGTGACGGGGGACTGGAAAAATAGCCTGTGAAGGGCGAAGCTGAATTTCTCATCCTTGATCTTTCCATTTCTTCCTTGAAACCTTACAGCAAGGCAATAGTAGATGGTCTTTTGAGATATTGTTTCTGCTATCGCCTTTACTGCGAAAAAGTATTTGTCCTTTTTTTAATTATTTTCAACAGATTCCAGACCCCGGGCTGTTTCTTGGTCGGCCCTATGTTCCTTGCCTAAAATCCGTCTTATTTCTATAAGAGTTTTTGTTTTCTTAAGTTGCATTATTTGTGATAATCGTTCGAATACGGATTCATCGTAGAGCCGATGTCCACCCTCCGTCCATTTTGTTTCGCGAATAAGACCCATTATCGTGTAGTTATGAATAGTTTGTCGTGAAAACGGCGTGTAGTTGACTAACTCGCCAATTCGATAGAGCTTCACTGGTATTTTGAAAGTGTCATTCTTAACTTTTGATTGCATTAAAATGCTTTCTCATAGAGTAATTTATTGTCTCGTAATTAATAGACTAAGCCGAAACTAAAAAGGGGAGCAGGAAATACTCGACTATGAATTTCATAATAGATATTTCGTTTCATCGTTAGTTTTAGCTTAATCGTTTCCTTCTTAAAGTTAATTCCGTTAGCTCAAACTTGTTAATAGCCAATTCTAATTATTTATTGCCGTTTGTCTTAAGCTTGGCCTCACGGCGAAAGGACATATTGAAAAATCCAAAGTCACGAACAAGGTGACACAGTCAAGCAATGCTGTTTGTTTTTCAACAGCCCCGAAAGCAGTAATCCCGGCTAATATAATTGTTAATCCCTTCGGCAATTTCTTACTGCGATTGGCATAACTCATCCTAATCCAAAAAAAGTTATGCCTGACAATGAAGATAAAACGTATTTTACATTTTGTAAAATATAAAATGCTTTTTATCGGATGTCAACTTTTTTTTGAGTTTTTTAAAAAAATGCTTATTTTTTTTACTTTTTCCACGTGCAATACCTGGATAGAAACTCCAGAAATGCAAATTTAAGATAGAAATCTTTTCTCTGTCCTAAAATACCTGATTGTCCCTGCTCTGGGCTGCTGCCGAGGTCCCCGGGTAAGGATTCAAAAATTCGTAATTATTTCCGCGTTTAGTCGACGCTTTTTCCCAAATACCATTGCGAAAATATCCGATACAAAGGACTGTGGACATGAGGTATTGAACTAAATTGCATTAAACGAATATGTTGATGTAGGATTATTATTCCAACTATGCATAGGACCAATAAAAACGCTGAAAATACTCCTGAAATACCCGATATCAGCATTTCGCTGCTTGAGCAGATAACTCCTCTGGCTCGGCAGATAAACTGTCTTGACATTGACCGGGTAGCAGACGTTTGCGTTACAAGCATTCCAAAATTAGTGCGCATAAGGTTTGCTTCGCTGTATATACTCGATGAAACGAATAATATTCTGCACCTGCATAAGCACAATCATCCGTTTCTAATTAATAAAATAGTCTCATTGAATAAAACCCCAACGCCCCTTATGGTTATGGCCGTCAGAAGTAAAGAGCTGATATTGGTTCCCGATATAGACACACATAAAAAACCCGTAATTAAAAAATCCCAGCGTGCCTTTGCTGATAATTACCAGACCAATAACTGTGCCGTCGTTCCTCTTATTTGTCAGGACAGGGTTGTTGGTGTGCTAAATCTGGCGGATAAGATGGATGGCACTGGTTTTGAGGCCGGCGATATTGCTTTGATAGAGCTGTTCAGCCATTTGATCGGTGCCTCAATCGGCAACATAAAGCTTTTTGAGAGAACACAGCGACAAGCTATCACGGACGGCCTGACAGGTCTTGTGAATCACAAAAATTTTTATGAAGTCCTCGAAAAGGAGCTCTGGCGATCACGACGATATGGCGGTCAAATATCCCTGATTATGGTCGATGTGGACAATCTTAAGAAGATAAATGATGCCTATGGCCACAGGGCTGGCGACAAGGTAATAAAGGAAATCAGCAAAAGAATAAAAAAATGTATCCGACAAATCGACACTGCTGCACGCTACGGCGGTGATGAATTTGCAATCATTCTGATAAATACCTCGATCATCGATGCAAGTGTTGTAGCCAAGCGTATGCTTGACGCGGTTTCGAAGGCTCCGACATCCTGGAACAATGAGGAAATAGCACTGTCTGTTAGTGTGGGGCTTTGTCAGTATGATGCTCAGGCCACACCAGAGGATATTACAGGCCGATCAGACCAGGCTCTGTATTTGGCCAAACAGGCGGGTAAAAACACGGTCAGAATCTTCGAGACTTCAAAAACATAGCTTATAGCTTTTTCATATCTGCCTTACAATTCTTAGGTGCTCTTGCCTAAACCTCCCTCTTTTACAGAGCTGTACGGCCGAATATCATTATATTGGTCTCATATACCCCATTTGCACAATCGCTGCGAACAAGGCTTCACAATTCACGTCAAAAACATCATTTTTTACTTGACGGTGAGGTAGATAATTTGGTAGAAATAGGGTAGGTGAAGTTTGTTTACGTACAAAAGACACCTGTGGTTTTTGAGTTCTCTCTTTGCAGGCAGATTTCTAATAGTTGTCAATAATAGAGGAGGAGTAATTATGCTCGGCAAGGAGCTTGAAGAAGTTTCATGCTTTGCGGATGGACATTTATGCATTTCAAATAACATCTTAATACCGGTTTTCTCAGGGAAGGAGGTAGTGTCGAGTCGGAAAAACCTATTTTGATCATAAAAGAATATTGCGGCACGAAAGTTATTATCGGTCGTTTTACTTAAACTTGTTTCTTGAAAATATTGGTGTTTTGGTGTGTGGCCGAAGCATGGCTATTTTAACTCTTTTTCTGAAGGAGGATTATTATGTCTAAGAGATTGATTTCTTTTGTTTTGGTGCTGGGCTTGGCCCTGACCAGCATGGCTGGCGCTGCCGACCCGGATCTTGCAGCCCACTGGAAATTTGATGATGGTTCCGGGACCGTCGCCGTTGACTCAAGTGGTAACGGCAACGACGGCGTCTTCGTTGGTGACCCGCAGTGGGTACCTGGGCAGCTTGGTGGTGCACTTGAGTTTGACGGGGACGACTACTTAAATTGTGGAAATGGCCCGTCGCTGCAAATCCGGGATGCAATTACGATGTCGTTCTGGTTTAATGTTGAGGCGTTCCAGACCGAATGGGAGGCCTTTATGTCCAAAGGGGATGATTCGTATCGAACAAGCCGTGGAGGAGGCACAGGAGATGGCACCCATATGGGCATTTCGGGTACTAATGCCGGTGGCGGTAACGGCTGGTTTAATGCGCCCACCGTCATCATCGGCGGTGACTGGCACCATTTTGCCGGAACCTACGATGGGGCTGAGGGGAGGATTTACATTGACGGTGCCCTGGATGTCACCAGCCCGGGAACCGGACAGATAAACGAAAGCACCTATGATTTTTGGATTGGCAGCAATTCCCAGAACACAGCGCGTTTATTGCATGGCATCCTTGACGATGTGCGTATATACAACCGGGCGCTGAATGAGACAGAGATTCTTGGCGTAATGACCGGTGGCGGAGCAGAGTATCCATTAGCCTCTTCTCCTACCCCGGAAGATGGTGTTTACCATCCTGACACCTGGGCGAATCTTTCTTGGCGGGCCGGAGATTATGCCGTCTCACACGATGTATATTTGGGT
>DAOUVA010000457.1 GCA_030667885.1 Phycisphaerae bacterium | reverse complement strand
TTGCTTGATGGCGCGATCTAAGATTTCTTCGGCCTGTTTGGCTATTTTATGAGCGCCGCGTATAGCCGCTGACGCAATTATTTTCGACATTTACTAACCTTTCATATTGCGTTTTTATGCGTAGATTTATTAATCGTTTAACCTGTTGACTCATACACGTATTTACTCAACGCTTAATGTACGTCGATCTTCCATATCATAAAGCTTGCGTTCGGCCTCTTTGTTAATTCCCAGAGCATCGCGCTTACTTTCGATGTGTTCCAATATTAACTCCGCAGCCTTGACGGGATCGGATTCAAGCGCCCAGCGGCCGCCCAGGTCCTTCTCGATTCCGCCGAATAGATAATCACAGACGTTTTGGCTGCCCGAAACCGGCAGAAACTCCTTCCCGAAAACAACCAGGGCGCCGCTTGCCACAAAGTACTGCCCGATAGAAATTGCTTTTTCGGTAATCGATTCAAGGCACGCACCAGCCGCGGGTATCTCAGATATGTCTTCCCCCAGCCCGCCCTCGCGTACAATCTCGGCGCATGCGACGAGAATGCGTGAATTGTCCACGCAACTTCCGCAGGCAAGCACTGGCGGAATGCCCACTGTTTCACAGACTTCTCTGAGACCCGGCCCGGCTAAATCCAGCGCTTCTTTCGGATTCATCAGGCCCTGTTTACCACATGCAATAGTGGCGCAGCCGGTGGTCAGCACCAAAACGTCTCGTTTGATTAGCTCTTTTGTCAGGGTGATATGGGTATAGTCCTGCGGCACTTTGGGGTTGCTGCAGCCGACAATGCCTGCGACGCCGCGGATTCGACCGTTTATGATGTTGTCGTTCAGGGGGCGGTAACTGGCCCGGAATTTGCCACCTAATATATAGTTAATGGACTCATGGCTGAAGCCCGCCACGGCCTTTTGCTTTCCATTGGGGATGTTAACCTTGCCGCGATTGGAGTAGTTTTCGATGGCTGTTCCGACCAGCTTTTTGGCGGTGTTCAGTGCGGTTTTCTCTTCCATCGCAACATGCTCAACGCCAAAGATTTTTGCCTTATCGGCAGTAGTAATCAGTTTTGTGTGGAAGCATTTGGCGATTTCAGCTAATCCCTGCATCACACATTGTACATCGACGGCCATTAACTCGACGGCGCCGGTGGCGATGGCCAGTTCCTGACTGAGGAAGTTGCCGGCGATTGGAACTCCGTGTCGCATCAGCAGCTCGTTGGCTGTGCAGCAGATTCCAGCTACGTTGATTCCTTTTGCGCCGGCTTTTTCCGCCTCGGCGAGCAGGTCCTTGTCCTGAGAGGCGGCAACTATCATTTCCGACAGGATAGGCTCGTGGCCGTGGACGATGATATTTACCTCGTCTTTCTTCAAGACGCCAAGATTGACCTCGCCGCGGCCCGGATACGGGGTTCCAAAAAGAATATCCTGCAGCTCGGTGGCCAACATAGACCCGCCCCATCCGTCAGCAAGGGCAGTTCGACTGGCGTGCATGAGGATGTTCCTAAAGTCCTGGTCCACCCCCATGTGTGTTCGGTGCAATGCCTCTACCACCTCTCGATCGACAGCCCGCGGCATGATACCAAGTTTTTCCCAGATTTCCTGGCGTGGCTGTGGGGCCCGGCGGGCCATCAACTGTTCGCCCTCCGGCTTGCCAAACTCGGCCAGAGCGATTTTCCCGACATCTACTGCAATCTCCTTGACGGAGCGGTTGTTAGTTTCAACACCTAAATCCTCGGCTACTTTGTAGAGTTTGATTATATCTTTGAATTGATAATCCGGGGCTTCGCCTTTGGCGGTTGCAAGAAACACCTCTGCTACCCCCCGGCCGTGATCGCTGTGAGCACTGGCGCCGGCGGCGACCGCCCTAAGAAAATTCCGGGCCACGATGGTATCCGCATCGGCGCCGCACACACCCAAGGGTGCTTTCTTAGTAATTCGGCACGGCCCCATCGTACAAATCCGGCAGCAGATTCCCTGTTTTCCGAAGCCGCATTGTGGCGATTGAGCATCGAGCCTGTCCCAGACGTTCTGCTGCCCGGCCTCGGCCATACGAGTTATCATTTCCTGTGCTGCTTTATCAGAACTACGTTTTTTCGGATCCATAAAACTCCTCGTTAAAGTCTTTTAACATGTCCCAAATGAAGGAACTTCATCTCGTTATTAATCATCGCTTTCTGACCTTTGAAACAAGCTGTATCAATTGATTTTTAACCTGTTTCAACTCATTTGTAATTTCCGCATCGGCCCCGAGCACAGGCGCACGTCCAAGATCTGCTTGCTGCAGAGAACGGCTATATTGAAGATTTCCCAGCAGATCTACGTTTTGCAATTGACATATTATTGCGCCCGTTTGAGATGTCTCGGTTATTTTATTTGCAATCGCTGCAACGCATTCGATGCCTAATTCTCTACCCATTTTTGCCATATTGTTTGCTGTTTCAATGCTTCTGCCGCCCGGCTCAACAACCAATACCAGAGCATCAATACCCTGCACACTCGCCCTGCCCATAAACTCGACACCAGCGGCCAAATCAACCAAGACCATCTCCTGTCGCTGCAATATTGTATGTCTTAATAGTGCCTTTAAGAACACCCCTTCAGGGCATGCACAGCCCGAGCCGGCTTGTGTAATGGCGCCTAAAACCAGTAACTTCAAGCCATTAGATTCATGCCAGTGTTTTTCAGGCAGATCGCTTACTTTAGGATTCAGCCTAAAATACGCCCCTATAGCATCTTTTCCGGTGCCCGTCCGCTCAGCGATTAAATCTTTCATATTGATAAGAGGCTCAGGACTTTGCTCGGAGGCTACGCCGAGGGCCGAAGCAAGGTTGGCATCCGGATCGGCGTCAATTGCCAGCACGTCGAATCCGCTTTCGGCAAAAAGCTGTGCCAGGACGGCACAAACTGTGGTTTTCCCAACACCACCTTTCCCACCAATCGCTATTTTGATGCCCTGCTTTACTGACATGGTAATAGTATCTTATGCTGGATATAAATGCTCACTTACGTGAACAGATGTATAAAACCATCGATACGCCTTTAAAATATTCATATATTTCATATGCATTTTGTTATTATATACAAAACGGACTATCTGTCTCGCACACAACGACCTAATTATTCCCGTATGTAAGAATTCATACCTATTGTATAGGCATTGTAAGGGCTGTTGTTCATAATTTCAAGCAAAGTTCTTGAAATTAATTCTTCATCAAAAATATATAATAAACCCTTTATTCTACATTAAATAACAGTGTATCTGCCAATTAATTATCTAAACAAAATAAGGTGTTTCACTCAAAATCATAGTCCCGGACAATTATACTCCAAGGTTCATCGTAAAAATTACTCTTTGCAAAGTACCAAAGAAAACATGCCGGAGTAAACTGCTACTTACTTTAGGATGTTGATATTTACTTATAAATAACTCTATCGTAATGAGTTAAATGGTATTGGCAGAAACTTTTACCAAAGCATCCACAGTCAGATTCACGGCTGCCAGGAGAGCGTCTAAGGGCATATGAGAAGCTGCTGTTTGATCGAATAGTATCGAAGCCCGGGCGTCAAATTCCTCACAACCACGCCAGATCACTATATTCAGCGGTAATCGAGGTAATATATACAGCGAAATAGATGCATCGCCGAATTCACATTTTTGAGCCTCGAATTGATCTGATATCTCCAGCAATGC
>DAOUVA010000080.1 GCA_030667885.1 Phycisphaerae bacterium | reverse complement strand
TATATTTTTCTTCCTGCAGAACGGTGCCGCCATAAGCCATTGAAGAAATCATCAGGCCATTCCATGCAGTGATGATTTTGTCGTCTCTGTGCGGGCGGATTCTTTTTGCCCGCTCATAAAAAATCTTTGAACGGGCATTTGACAGAACATCCATTATTGCCGTATGGTCTTTTTGGAACTTTTTTTCCAACTGTGCCGTCGATGTTGTGATATTCAGGATGGTTTTATCTTCTTCGAAATTACCATTCTTTGTAACGCCATAATAAGCTGCAAATATTTCTGCATGGTCTTTATCTAATATGGATTTGATTTGCTCTGGGGCCCAGACATAAAACGTACCTTCTTCTCCCTCGCTGTCGGCGTCTTCGGCGCTATAGAAACCGCCATTGGGGTCGGTCATATCCCGCAGGACATAATCAAAAATCTCCCTCGCTGTCGCTGCATACTTTTTGTTCCCGGTAGCCTGATATGCCTGGAGATAGACCTTGCTCAGCAGCGCCTGATCGTAAAGCATCTTCTCGAAATGCGGAACAAGCCATCGTTCATCGGTTGCATAACGATGAAAGCCTCCGCCGATATGGTCATATATGCCGCCTTTGGCCATCGTATCGAGAGTCTTTTCAACCATTTGCAGGGCCTGCGTATCGTTTGTTCGATGCCAGTAAGAAAGCAGCATTGAAAGGTTGGTCGGTTGGGGGAATTTCGGAGCCGGCCCGAAGCCGCCATTGGCCGCGTCGAAAGCTGCCCTGAAATAATCGAAGCCGGCTTGAAGCATATCCGCCGATAGTGTCTCTTTTTCAATCGATCCGGTCAGGCTTGCCAGAACTTCGCTTATTTTCTGTGAAGAATCGACCAGTTCCTGCCGCTTGTTTTTCCATGCATCAGCAATAGACAACAGCACCCGTTCAAAACCAGGCCGGCCATATATATCTTTCGGCGGGAAATATGTTCCGCCGTAAAAGGGCTTGCCGTCAGGTGTAAGAAAAACCGATAAAGGCCAACCACCCGAGCCCGTCATCATCTGAACGGCATTCATATATATCCCGTCAACATCAGGCCTGTGTTCTCTATCTACCTTTATGCAAATGAAATGCTTGTTCATTATTCCGGCAATATGTTCATTTTCAAAACTCTCTCTTTCCATCACATGACACCAGTGACAGGTTGAATAGCCGATGGAGAGAAATACAGGTTTGTTCTCTTTTTTTGCCCGATCGAAGGCCTCCTCGCCCCAGGGATACCAGTCAACAGGATTATGAGCGTGTTGCAGTAGATACGGACTGTTCTCCTTAATGAGCCTGTTGGTATATTTATGTGCGGCCATTGTCGTCGGTATATTTTTTTCTCCGGTTACCTTAAAGGTCCCTATCGTAAGACATACAAAAACAACAGGACTAAGAACCCACTGAAAAAGCTTTCGTGCCATTTTAATATCGTGCTCAAAAAACTTCGGCTATTTCTATTACCTTTTCGATAGCTCCCTGACGTTTGGCTCCGGCGACATCCGGGCCGCCCTGTAATGTTGGTTCAACGACCACGGAGCGAATGTCCTTAAAACCCATAAATCCGAATATTAGTTCGATATATCTGGTTTGCAGGTCAACAGCTTCGGCCTCGCTGCCCGGGGGATATTCGCCACCACGGGCGAATACGGCCAATATTGGTTTTCCAGATACAAGACCCTGGTATCCTGCTTCCGGGCTGTAACTGAACGTATAGCCGGGCTGAACTAAAAGGTCGATGTACTGCTTAAGCCGGTAGGGAATGCCGAAATTCCACATCGGAACCGCGAGGACGTACTTGTCTGCCGAGGTAAACTGCTCAATCACCTGCTCGACTTCTTTCCATGCCTCTTGTTCGGCTTGCGAATGCGGTTTGCCGTGCAGAATTGTATATTTAGCCTGCACTGCCAGCCCGTCGAAATTGGGAATCGGTGCGTCGAATACGTTTAAAATCACAATCTCGTCATCCGGGTACTTTTGTTCGTATGCTTCAATAAAGGCATCGGTAACGGCAACGGAGTGTGACCTTTGGCCTCTTGGAGAAGCCTGGATATATAAAAGCCTGCTCATAATTTATTCCTTTCTCAGCTTGAAAAGTTTGCGAGTTTTTTATCCAACGATAAATCGTCCGCAACAGCCTCGAAATCAGTCGCCTTAAGAACTAATCCGGCTCTGTTCCCTACTTCCACTTTATGTTGCAGCCTATGCTCGGTTTTTGCTCTTGGGAAATCTGCTTTCCTTCGAGAACAGCATCAATCGCCGCTGTAAGGTCGGCTCCGGTAACAGGTATCCCATTGCCCGGCCGGCTGTCATCCATCTGACCTCGATAGACAAGCGTTCTTTTACTGTCGAACAAAAAGAAATCCGGTGTGCAGGCGGCACGATACGCTTTTGCGACTCCCTGGGTCTCATCATAAAGATAGGGAAAAGTAAAATCAGCTTCTATTGCCAGTTTGGCCATCATCTCCGGGCTGTCATCCGGATAATTAGCAGCATCATTTGAATTTATTGCAACAACTATGCTCCCTTGTGCCTGATATTCCTTAATAAGCGCAACGAGGCCTTCCAAAATATGTTTCACGAACGGACAATGGTTACACATAAAGATGACTAAAAAGGCCTGAGCTTCCCTGAAGTCATTTAAGGATACCATTTTACCTTCGGTATCGGGCAAATTAAAATCCGGCGCCGATGTTCCCAATGGAAGCATTTCTGAAGCTGTAAGAGTCATCGTAAACTCCTTAATTTTAAATTAAATACGTTTATCTACAAACTTCTATAACAATCTTTCCGAACTGCTCACCCGTTTCCATCCTGCCTGTGGCATCTTTGATGCTTTCCAGCTTTGCCACTGAGTCTATGATCGGCTTTAGTTTTGCTTTTGTAACTGCCTTGAGCATCTGATGCAAATCCTCTTCCGAACCCATCGTTGAGCCGAGAATTGTCAACTGGTTCCAGTATAACGCTCGTAGATTTGTAGCCGCTTGTGCATCTGAAGTTACGCCACATAAGACTATCTTGCCGCCCCGGCGTACTGCTGAAAAATCTATCGGCCAGGTGGCCGCGCCGACCGTATCGATAACTATATCAACACCTCTGCCGGAGGTAATATCTTTTACATGTTGCGCTACATCTTCAACTATTCGGTAATTAATTATGTGGTCCGCGCCGATCTGACCTGCACGTTCCAGTTTTTCATCTGATGATGAAGTAACGATTACTTCTGCGCCTGCGAGCCTCGCAAATTGAAGAGCCGAAAGAGCAACGCCGCCACCGATACCGTGTATCAAAACCGTCTGACCCGGTTTAAGCTGTGCTCGTGTCATAAGCATTCGCCAAGCCGTAAGGTGTGACAATACGAATGCTCCGGCCTCGTTAAAACTCATGTGGGAAGGTTTTGGCCATACGTTGCGGGATGGTACGGCCAGAAGTTCTGCAAATGTTCCTTGCCGACTCAAACCAACAATCCCGAATGAAATACATTCGCTCTGCTGGCCTCGATTACAATATTCACAACAGCCGCAGCTCAGGCCCGGATTGATAATCACTTCATCACCGACGGTTACATTTGTTACATTTGCGCCGGCGGCAACCACAATACCTGCGGCGTCGGAGCCGGGAATATGCGGTTTCGGCAGGTCAAGGCCGGCCCTGCCTTTTCTTACCCAGATGTCCAGATGATTCAGGCCGGCGGAATGGATTTTCAAAACGACTTCGTCTTCGGAATATTCAGGCTCAGGGACTTCTTCAATCCTGAGCTTTTCCAGTCCACCGTGTTCCTGAATAACTACTGCTTTCATAATAAATACCCCAACAAGAGCCAGCCTTCATCAGTCAAAAAATGAATTTATGCTGTAAATATCTTTCGTTATCAAAAACTGTTTAATACGAGTTTAACTACCGAATTTCCTTCGGCTGACAAACTGCGCCTCTAAAAGGAGTAACTCTTCCACAGCTCTTGCAGGAATACTTCATCTCTGCCACCATCGGTGCGCATACGTGACGAGGATCGCTGGTAGAGGCGCCGCAATGTTTACAAATATAGACCTGTTCGGTTTTAGTGGGCGAGCAAAGATGAGAGCGGGTTTTTGTAACTTTCCCGCAGCTTGAGCAGGTATAAATAACAGGTTTCTTTGCTTTTGTGGTTTTGCTTTTCTTCTTTTTTTTCGTTGTCTTTGCCATAATAGGTCTCCTTATCAACTAACGAATAATCCTGCACAGTGTTATTGCCATAAAAATACATTATTCTTCTGTCGTAAAAGTGGCAATTCCACATTTTCTCTGCAGGCAGGTATAAATGAACGTCGCTTTTTTAACAAGCCTTCTTATCATCTGTTTACTCCTTTCAATTTTTCAAGTTGCGTTGTTAGTTTTTATGTTGTCATCGACAATGGAAGTCGTCTCTGGCAAGAATTTTAGCATCTTGTTGTTGCTGACATAAATTTTACCGTTTAGCACCTGGTGGATTGCCGTTATTATCTGTTCCGCCGCTTCGTATTTTGCAACATATCCTGAAGCCCCGGCTCTTATCGCACGTTGGGTATAAAGCAATCCATCGTACATGGAAAGTATCAGGATAATCATATTTGGGCTCCGCAATTTCATTATTTCAGTAAGTTCGAAACCGTTTATACCTTCCATCGAAATATCCACAATGGCCAGGTCATACTCCTGCCTATCCATAGTTTCCAGGGCTTGATTGGCGTTACTGGCTTCAAAACAGACCATAAGGTCAAATTCTGTTTTGATTAACTTTATCAAACTCTGGCGCAACAAAGCATGGTCATCAACAACCATAATCCTGATTTTGTTTTTGTCGGCGCCGTCTTGTGCTTTTGGCTTCATTTTCCTCGATCCCTTTTGTGATAAGATTTTCAATAAGTCTGTCAGTAGCCACATTTAATCGCTCGTCGATGCGGTATTTGCCAGCACCAAGCTCGTAACGAACAGCAAGGATTTTTTCCCTGCGGGCTTTCGGGAGCGAAGCAACCTTTTCTAATAATCGAGCAGTTATTCCCTGTATTGCCTCATCACCATGCACATTCGGCGTTGTGGTTTCTACCTGCTTTCCGGCCACAATCGACCCGTGCTTTTGTCCTTTAACCGGTAAAACCAACATTTTAACTCCTTTCAATTATTAGCAGGTTTTCATACCTGCTAAAACTGTTGTAGGCCTTAATACTTTTTATTTTCTGATTATTCTTTATCGATACCATTTTCCAAATTGATTGTTTTTTGCTCTTCCATTGTTGTCTCCTTTCTGTCAGAAAAACAGAGGGTTGGTTCATAGTAGCCGCCCCTAACACTGCAATTTCTTATTCTTATTCGATAACACTTAGTTGCATAGCTTGATGATAGCAACCGGTTCATTATTGTAAATCAGAGCAGAGCCTGTTTTTACCATCAGGCTAAATACCCAATGTGTATCGGGGCTATCCCCTATAACAAAGAAGAAGCAAGAAAAATCCGGAAAAATCCGCATTTTAGGCAGGAATTAAGAAAAGCAAAACGAAGTAGTTTTTGAAATCCTAAAGCAATTACACGTCGTTGCGGCTGTTTACCCATTGAATAGCGTATTGCAGCATTTCGGCGGCACCTGCAAGATGCAACTTTTCCTTGATATGTGCCCGGTAAGTCTCGATTGTCTTTATACTCAGGTACAATCGCTCGGATATCTGGCGGGTTCCGAAGCCCTTGCCGATCAATTGAAATACTTCCAGCTCACGGTCGCTCAAGCTGTCCAATGGAGATGCTTTTATTTTGTTTCCACCGCCGACTAATTTATGCATCATTTTTGCAGCCATTTTATCACTGATGTATATCTCCCCGCTCAGGATTTTATGAATTGCCATAATCACTTTTTCTGTAGCTTCTATCTTCATAACATAACCCCTGGCACCCGCTCGAAGGGCACGCTCGGCATATAAAGACTCGTCATGCATGGAAAGGGCAAGGACCGGCAGGTTGGGATACTGTGAATTAAGATCCTTGATCAATTCCATACCGCTTGTCTCTTTAAGGGAAATGTCGACAATAGCCATATCTGGCATTAGCTCCTTAACGGCTTTCATCGCCTGATGGGCGTCCTCAGCTTGTCCACAAACCACAAGGTCGGCTTCGTGATTGATAAGCTCGGCAAGTCCCTGCCTTACGATAGGGTGGTCATCGACTAAAAGGATATTGGTTTTGTTCTCGTCCGCTTTGTCCGGTTGTTTTTTTTGAGCCATAATTTATTCCTGCATTGAGGTTAGTGTGTCTTGTTTGAAAACGAACAGGTTACAATTGTCCCGCCTTCGGGGGCCTTATGAATATCGAGTGAAGCGCCAATTATATCGGCACGGTGATCCATAATTTGCAATCCCATACCTGTACCCCTTGCCTCGAATTCTTCCGGAAAATCCAGCCCGTCGTTCTCGACTTTAAGGACTGACTTATCTTTCTTTTGGCCTAATTCTATATGGATATTCTTTGTCTTGCCGTGTTTGATTGCATTAGTAATTGATTCTTGAGTAATACGATAAAGATGCGTTGCCACTTCGGCATCGTCTATCTGAATTGATTTATCATATTTGAAAGAGCAGTTGATACTAAACAGGTTTTCTGTGGTTACTGCAAGCTCCTGCAGAATTGAAGTGAAACTGTCCGTATCCAGATTTAAAGGATGAAGCCCCTTGGCAAGGCTTCGCATCTGGCTCATTGCCTGGTTAACAAGTTTCTTTATCTCTGCGGCTTCTGCCGCCTCATCAGGCAATTTTCCAGTGAGTTTTTGTTCTAATACCTTCGTCAAAAACGCAATACCCGTAAATTGTTGACCGATACTGTCGTGAAGCTCCTGCCCTATTCGCTTCTGCTCGCGCTCGCTGATATTCAAAATCTCTTTTTCCAGGCGTATGCGACCTTCGATTTCCAGCATCAGCTTCTTGTTTGTTTCTGTCAATTCCCCCGTGCGGATATGGACCAGTTCTTCCAATTGTTGTCGATAGTTCCTGAGGTTTTCTTCGGCGTGTTTTCGTTCTGTAATATCCGTACCGTACAAATTAGCATATCCGGAATCCGTTACAGGTGCTATGGTAAAAGAAAAGATTCTGTCCCTGCAGACAGCTTCAAGATTTTCGCTCCGGCGGGATTTAAGTGTGCGTAAAATATTTTCCTGCCAATGTTCCGGCGCCTGCGTGCCTACCTTGCAACCCCAGTTTCCCAACAGTTCGGCACCGGCGACATTAGCATAAAGCACCGTGCAGTCTTTCAAGATGCGCAGAACTGGATACGGATTCTCAGAGGGAAATTTTGCCAGATTCTCTACCTCTTGTTCGGTCCGGATTCTTGCCAGGCCAATGCCGATACTGGCACCGATTTCCTCGAAAAAGTGAACCATCTCGGACGTAAAACGCCCCTTACGAGTATCATTAAGCTGTAACAATCCGGCTATCTCGTCACCCGAGCGCAGCGGAATAAGGGCTACTGATTCATAGCCTGCCTCATTACACCGGTTTCTTGTAGGAACTTGAAAAGCTTCCTTTGGTGCACTGGTTAGTAATTCTGAGGTGCTGTTTGTCCAGAAACTCCCACCGCCGGTAAAAAATGGCAAAGTCGGGTCGGTTCGGCCTGACAAAACAATGCCGCACATACACTCCAGGACAGGACGCCCTTTAGAATCTAAGATTAACTCACCAGCTTCGTTGTGCTTACAGAGGTGATTCTCGGCTTTCACAAAATCATCCGGAAAACCATTTACTTCAAAATATGGAAAATCATTGCCCTCGTGCTGGCGAATGCCCACAGCATCAAGGCCGGTGGCTTTTTTTACAAGTTTGAGAATATCACGAATCAAATCCGCTCCCACACTTTCTCGATTCAGACACTCCAGGATTTGCCCGGCTAATTGCTGGTGTGCTTCTATATCTTTGCGCTCGGTGATGTCGCGAACTATCGCTAATATGCGCTTCCGGTCCTCAATAACAACCAACCTAAGGTTGATCTCAACCCAGAAGTTTCTTCCGGTTTTATCTTTACATATCCATTCGAAAAGCTGAGGTCCCTCGTCAACTACTTTCTTTACCCTTCGCAGCGCATCTTCCTGTGTGTGCGGTGCTACGTCTGGGCTGATATCCTTGACGGTGAGATTTTTGAATTCTTCCCGAGTGTAACCGTACATTTGACATGCTTTTTCGTTGACGCTGAGTATCTTTGTACTTTCAGTATCATGAACCAATATGGCGTCATTGGCGCTATCGAAGATAGTCCTGTAGTTGGCTTCGGATTTCTGAAGTGCCTCCTCCGCATGTTTGCGTCTGATGAGCCTCCATGTATCATTCATCATGGATTCAATCGCGCGAATATCAGATTCGTTATAATCGTTTACCTTATTCGCAACGCCGGCGACTGCCATGATATGCTCTCCGTCGAAGACAGGGATACCTAAAAATCTCTCAATGGGCACGTGGCCCGGGGGAAAGCCTCTTTTCATAGGATGAGGAGCATTGTAATCATTTACAATGACAGGTCTTCTTTGCCGGACGGGCTCGCCCCACAGACCCGCTTTTGCTATGGTAAATCTCATTGGCTTGTCGGTAACAGCACATTGCGCCATCGCCTGTTTTGACCAGTTTTCCGTACTCATCACCGACTCGTCATCGTTCATAAAACCTATAAACGCGAATTGGCTTTGAGTAACCTTGATAACTTCTTCGCGCACAAAGTCCAGAATCTTTTGCTCAGAGGCTTCTGTCATTTTGTTGAGGTCCAGCAAGGCCTGCAGTCTCATTTCATGAAGTTTTAGCGCCTCATACGCCTTCTTGCGCTCAGTGCTTTCGATAATTTTCCACTCATTTTCCTGCTTGATAAGTGCAAATTGATGGTTACTCACCACATCTATGATTTCTGAAGGGCTGCAGTCATCAAGAGAATAGGTACAAACAGCCAGCATTCGATACCTTGCTATAACGCTGTTTGCAGCTTCTTCATAATTAGCAAACTTTTCCCAGTCGCTTTTCTTAAGCCAACAAATGTTTCCTGTAAAGCGAAATCCTTCAAAGCCTTTTTTAAGAGCATTCTGCTCTTTCTCAACACAGCCCTTTAGTACATTATCAGAATCAAAATGTCCCTGCTTTGTGTACCATTGATTATGGTCGAGTATTTCTATCTGGCCCTTTTTAATGTAGTCATCCAGATTTCTTACTTTCTTCTGTAATGCTTTGTGTGCTTCGGCGGCATTTAGCGGCTCTGCAGTAATCCACATGCAGAACTCATTATCTTCCAATCCCGCCTTGAAATAAGGAACCAAAATGTCGATCAAATCCTCTTTTGTCTCGTAGAACTGACAGAAGTGTGTGCCCCAGGGAACATTACCTACAGCCTCAATTGAAGTTTTTCTTAATTTCCCTTCCATCTCAGCTTCCTCCGGTTCCTAATCCCTGGTGTTGATACGCGGATATATGAATTGCATCGGTATTTCGGATGAATGGGCGGCCTATCTTCAATGACAAGAGATGTTTTATAGATGATAATTTGAAGAAAACAATCCGCATTGTTTCATATCTCTATCATATATGAAATAGTTTTTCCATACTCTCTGGATTTTGGCAAGTCATCTTATTATCCAGAGATAACGATTATATAATAAAGTTTCGGTCGTCCAAAATCAACTGAATTTGTATTATTTGATAAATCGGGATGTTAAAGCCAGGCGTTAAAGGCTGAAATACTTCTTTTGAAATCGCACCCTATATTTTTTATCTCCTATGGCATCCCATAAAACCGACCGGCGGCTGATTTTCCTTTACTAACACAAGAAACGTTCTTTCATCATAAGCACCTCTGGCGTCTGTTAGGCGAACATTCACGTAATGGAGCCCAATATCATTCGCTGTTGTTGCCCAGTGCCAGCGATAACGATATATTTTGCATTTTCCGAGCGAATCATTTGGGTCGAAAAGATTAACGTATGGCTTGGATTCAACAATTATATTCTGGCCGGTGGTTATGGAAATAGTTACCGGGCTGCCTTCTGGTTCGGTTGCCTTAAAGTCACTTTTATAATTCGTGCCAGCCGGTATTACGGCATAGCCCAACGGTTCGCTTAGACATAAGTTGGGGTCATAGCTGAAAGGCACTGTTTCAGGATTTAATACCGGCGGCCGCGGGGGCTGATATGTAAAAACAAGAAAGCCCGACAAAACAGTAAGAATCGTCGATTGTAAATTCATAACGTATATCTCCATAGTTGCGGGAGTTGATTAAAGTAATCGCCGCTGATGTATTAGATTACCAAATCCAATGACAAAAGGCAACTATCGGCACAAGCCGCCAATTCGGTAGAATCCAGATTGGGTTTGTTTTGGGTTTGTTTTTTATAGCTCCTATCAATATCTTTCTTCATAATCCTTTGTAAATACACACTTTGCATCATTTTTTGCCCTTTTGGCAATTGGGTTTGAATTGGGTTTGTTTTTCTGAATAACCAATTGTCCATTATTTCATATCTCATTGCACTATAAGTAATTATGTCAATATGCGCCAGCTTGACATTGGGTTTGTTTTGCATAATTTGCTTATAAATTCGTACGTAAGAATTCGTAGGTTTTCGTTTTCTGGGCTGTCGGATTCCTGGGTATTTGGCCGGTTTGTACAAAGGTTCAAAGGGGCAGAGGAGCCGAGACACAAAGTGTACCGAGAGGAGTATTTGGATAAACTCTAAGTTTAAGGGTGTGGCGTTATTCATAGTCATTTCTAAGAATTAAAACGGCCATATAGTTAATATGGGCAATTTTGACAATTCTGGTTTCATATTGTTGCTGGAGGCAAATAAAGCCTGCCTCTATAATTAGAGCGATGTGCGTATTTGGACGAAAAAAGTCTCGATTTTAGATGCTGGAATCTTGTAACTCGATGTGAGAAAAGGAGATAAAAATTTTTAAAATATTTCATTTTTGTTTTTGGGAGTGAGCGTTTTTGACCGAAATTGGCCCAGGATTACATGGATTTTACGGATGTTTTTAGCATCGGATTACCCTTCCCGACATATCAGGCTGTGTCGTAATGTTGTTTCAAAAACTTATGGTTTTGTTCGGAGACTTGATTTCTCGGATATTCTCGTAGAATTGATTCGTATATCCAGTTGCGACGCAGATGATAACTCAATATCACCGTTTTTTCAGC
>DAOUVA010000030.1 GCA_030667885.1 Phycisphaerae bacterium | reverse complement strand
GTAAAGAGCAACAAAGTCCAACAACTGCATTGCGATAGCCGGGAACATTCCGGCGATTGTCGCAATGGCGCCGGTTATAAGCGTTACCTTAAAACGCGAAGATTTCGGCGATAGTGCCTGGAACGCCAGGCCCGCGCGGTAGATAGTCGGATTGGCTGTCGTCCAGCCGGCAATAATCACACACAGCAGGCCCGCCAGTCCGGCAGCACGATAAGCCAAGGGACCCGGCAACACATCCGTGTCGGCAGGATTCAAGTGCAATTGATAAGCATAGAGGATTGAGGCGCTGATCCAGGCCATAAAGTGACCAACGTACATGCCGGCACCGCTTGCGATGCCATACCAGCTCTTTCGCGCAAAGCGAAAAACGGACAGGTCGCTCATGCCGACGTGCATGGCCATGTTGCAGAACCAGCCGAAAAACAACACATGCCAGAAAGTGAACTTTACCTGTCCTTCCTGCGGCGGGCCACCCTTCCATATTTGTGTATTAGCCAGGTGCCAGAGGTCACCGAGAGAGCCGATCTCTGTGCCGGTTGCCTCGATGAAATGTCGAAGACCTACAAAGCCGAATGCCAGAAATACGAGGACCATCCACGGAGCGGCTATATTGGCAAACTTAGCGACGGTTTGATAGCCGTATGCGGCAACGATGGCAATGAGGCCGCCGGCAACAGCAACAGCTACAACCCAGCCGACACTATTGGGGTAGAGGTCGTTGAGACCCGGCATTTTGAACTTGAACCAGACTCCGAGAGCCGTGGCCGAGACTGTTACCATCGCCCCGGCGAGAAAGCAGAACATCACGCCATTAGCAAGGTTGTATATGGTGACAAGCTTTCGGCCGCAGATTTTCTCCAGTTGATAGTAGAGGGTCAGACGGCTGCGAGTAGCAATAGGCGCACACATAAACATCCAGCTAATGACTGCCAGGGCATTACCGAGAAGAAGGCCAATGATCAGGTCGAATGCACTGACACCAGCGGCGACAAATAGCGGCCCGAGCATTAACTCGGTTCCGGCGCAATGCTCGCCGGCGTACATTCCGATGAAGCTCTTGAAGCCGAGCAGAGCACTTTTCGGCACCGGTTCGCGTTCAAACTCGCTTTTAGTCTGCGACTGCTGTTCGGTATCCATATCATCTTCCTTAATATATACTTTGAACCGTATGCGCTCTAACAGCGCTTAGCGAGAACATCCTTTTCATAAACTTTGACCTCATCCAGCCATGTCTGGGCCGGCGGAACTTCCATTTTCCTGCAATAGTAATCCCAGACCGCGCCGAAGGGCATTGTCTTCAGCTCTTCGAGCATCGCCAGACGCTCGGTATAATTATCAGCAAGCTCTATCTCCCGGAGCATCTGCACCGGTTCGAGAAGGGCAATCAGCAGCGCCTTTATCATGCAACGCGTGCCAATGACCCAGGCGGCTATGCGGTTAATGCTGGCGTCGAAAAAGTCAAGGCCGATGTGCACTCTTTGAAGATAATCACCCCTGACAATCTGCTGGGCGATAGCACGAAGCTCGTCCGAGAGAATAACAACATGGTCGCTGTCCCAGCGTACACCCCTGCTGACGTGTAGGAGTATTTCGTCGAGAAATGTCAGGACGGATGATATCTTGTCGGAGATAACTTCGGTTGGATGAAAATGGCCGGCGTCGAGGCAGAGCAGTGTTTTATTTTCGAGTGCATAACTCAAATAGAATTCATGCGAGCCGACGACATAACTTTCCGAGCCGATGCCAAAAAGCTTGCTCTCAACCGCATCCAGATTGAAGCTTTTATCCATCGGTTCGGCAAAAATCTCATCCAGCGATTGCTTGAGGCGCAGGCGAGGTGCCTTGCGGTCAACGGGAACATCTTTATATCCATCCGGAATCCATACATTAGTTACACAGGGAGTACCCAACTGCTTTCCCATTGCAGCGCCGATTTTGCGGCAAACGATACCATGCTCGACCCAGAAGCTGCGAACCTGCTCATCGGCGCTGGACAATGTGAAACCGGTTTCGGCTCTCGGGTGCGAAAAGAAGGAGCCGTTAAAATCCATTCCCAGGCCGTTTGCCTTGGCCCAGTCAATCCAGGTGGTAAAATGCTCCGGGGACAACTCGTTACGTTCGACTTTGCCTTTTGTCTCGGCGTACATCGCATGCAGGTTCAGCCGATGTTTGCCCGGTATCAGACTCAGCGTCTTTTCCAGATCGGTACGCAGTTCATCGGCTGTCCGTGCTTTGCCGGGGTAGGCTCCGGTTGCCATTATGCCGCCACCGAGAGTTTCCTGGGCTTTATCAAATCCTCCAACATCATCGCCCTGCCAGCAATGCAGTGATATGGCTATGCTGCTGAGCTTTTCCATTGCCTTTTCCGTATCAACACCAAGCTCGGCATATCGCTGCTTCGCCAGTTCGTATGTTTTTTCAATCTCTTTCATACCAGCCATTGTATCCGGACCTCTTCAAAAGTTAAGACCTGTGATTATTCAATTTTTCAGAGATTCTTTTGCAGGCAGTTTCGGGAACCGGACATGCGGTTCGGCCTGATACCAGTAGGCGACGGAAGAAAGGTCGTCTTTAAGAGGCAGATATCTTCCTTCGCTTTGCCAGCCCAGCGACTGCATGGTTACTTTCAGGTCTTCTTCGAATCTTATCGGGTCCTGAATGTGCCAGCGGTACAGGCCAAAACGCGGCTGCGTTTCGGATTCTATCACCTGCGGCATACCCGCGTAAGGAGTGCTGAATTCCTGATAGCCTCTGCCCTGGAATTTGCTGAAACCATAAGAGCCGCAGAAATAATCCTCGGTGCCGGTCCCGCAAATCGTGGGAAATTTTGTGTCACCATCCATAAAGAATTTAATTTCCCCTTCACCCCACCAACCGGGACTGTTAGATCCCCAGATCATATATGTTCCGACGTATTGGCCCTTTCCGCTAACGCCGTCAAGAATAGTATAATCCTGTTTGTCAGGAAGCGGATTTACGCGGCGAAACTGAGCGTGAAAATAAGCCGCATCCTTCGGGACATCGGTCAGGGTGTAGTCTATCTGATAATACAGCACCATCGGTTTGGCGTCGATATTAGTCATTGTAATTTTACAGCGTTTGCGAAACGGCATCACCCAGTAACAGTTGAATCCGCTCTTGGGATTGACACATACCGCCAGAGAGTTGACCCCGGTATACTGACCCATACCGCAGGCAAAGAAATCTCCCGCAGGGCATTCGACGGAAGGTTTTTCTTCCCCGTCCCAGTAAATCCGCAGAATGTTAAAGCGGTTGTTTCCGGTCGGAGTCATCCATATATGCTGGACGGCGCCGCAGCCTTCGATGTCAGCCATAAGGAAAGTCTGACCCGGATTAATTCTTACCGAAGGAGAGACTTTCCAGGTCTGGCCTAATTCACGGGCGGCATTTGCACCTGTGCCTTCGGTTGCCATTCCTCCCTTGCCCTTTTCGCCGGTAAAGTTCTCAGGGCTTACCGAGCGAGTTTTTGCAGAGGACAAACGTGCCAGATTGCCCAGACCCATTTCGAGGCCGCTGAATCCTGAGTTCTGCTGCTCACAACCAATCATCAATAAAGCAACAAGCAAAAAAGCGTACACCAAACAAGTACTCCACTTTTTCGTTACAACCATCCGCCCAAATCTTCTGATTCGTTTTGTTAGCTGTTTCATGATTTGTCCTTTCCTGAAAATGTTATCCCCCTTATAAGGATTTTAATAAAGTTCCAACAGTTTCTGCTCGGCTTCTTTCGTCCACAGGCCGTCATTTAGACATTCGGCAACCTGGGGCATTTTTTCATTCATTTTATCAAGCGGCACGAGGGGCATATCTTTGCAGGCAGGATAAACGACAATTTTGCCTGCTATCGTGCGGTTCTCGACCGCCCGAATGCCGTCGGTAGCACCGGCAAGACCGGAAACAGCAGCGACACTGAGATTAGTATCGAGCTGGCCTGATTCGGCCTTTTCCAGCATTCGCTTCATATCATCCAAAGTCGAGCCGCTGGTGCCAATGAAATATAATTGTTTTTCGATGTAAGCATCAAGGTCAATCTTACTTGTAACGGTGGCGGGGATGCCGGCGAATATGTTTATCAGTCCTCGCTCGGCGGCATTAGTTACCGAGGCGGTAACCAAAGCCGGAACCGGAGCCATTAAAGCAGTGTAGTCAAATACCTCATCATTCTTTTCCTTAGTGGGATTGAATGTCCTGTACGTCACAGCGTTTTTCTCGGCCAAAGGTGCGGCAATTTTTGTCAGCGTAGCCAGGCGTTTGTCATCCACATCAGATGCCAAAAGGCTGACGCCTTTAATGCCCTGGCAGATATTTCGGATTACGTGCATCATACCCATAGGGCCGCCCGCTCCGACAATATTAATTTTGTCTCCGGGCCGAATTTCGTCGGTATCAGGAATCACTTTCATAGACTCTGCCGGGTCCGAACCTGTGGTACCCACAATTCGAATGCCGCCGTAGTGAACCCGCCCAATCATAGTAACAACATTTCTGCCGAATTTGCCGCCGCAAAGGACGATATTGAGAATGCCGTTTAAGGCAACTTTTGCAAACAAGATTTCAACAACTTTAGCATCAGAACCGAAATAGATTATATCATCATAGCCGGCATCGGTAAGCACCGACATGCTTGTCGCTCTATCGGCGGTAATTTTTAATCCAGCCGGTATTGGGGCTTCCGAAAGCCAGGTTATTCGACCAGGCTTTCCACAGCGGTCAAAGAGCTTTTGAAAAGTATCTGTGGTTACCTCGGTATCGGCAACGATGAGCATGTGGCCATCTTTTTTCAAACTCGTGCGTTCGGTGGATACATAAGCATCTTCAACACAGGCCCACGGCTCCACCAGAGCCACAGCCGAGCCGGATAGCTCCTCACTGACAGGTAAAAGCATCGACTCGCCCTGCGGCGAGGTTATGATTCTTTCATCCATCAGCACATATTCGGCAAGAGCACCTTCGAAATTGTATCCGAATGCCCCGTTGGAAGTGGCGGTACGTACCCAGCGGTAATCGGTCTGCACAAGGAAGCGCTCGCCGGGCTGAAAATCCCGCACGTCCGGGCCAATCGCCTCAATCCTGACGACCGTTTCATGGCCGGGGACTGTCGGAGCGTTGCCGGGGACATAACTTGGTATCTCTATCAGGATATCAAGGTCAACGCCGGAAACGACTCTGCTCTTGCGGACATGCGAGGAAAACTGTTTCAGTAATTTAAGATCGGAAAAACAAAGTCCAACCGCTTCGATACGACAAAGAATCTGATGAGGGCCGGGAGCGTAAACCTCTTTTGATTTATTCAGGACAAGCTCATCCGGGCCAACCAGTTGTACGGCGTATTGTGTTTCGGGAATATCTGTCATAGTACGTCTTTCTTTTCTCGTGTTTTGGTTCACGAGGTACGAGTTACTTTTTCTAATACTTCTTCGGCGGTGATATCCTCACTCAAGCCGATAAGCGTATCTTCACTTTGCGGTTTAAGGACGATTCCAAGCCGTTCAAAGAATTTATTTTTTTCAGCAACGTTATTAAAGTTTTTCTTTGCCCATTCGCTTGTGTATCCAAGGCCGGATTTTCGCTGAAGCACAGAGTGGGCATAAAAAATGTGTGCGCTTTTAAGAAATACCGGCACTAAAGGCGAAAGCTCTTCGGTTTTATAATCGTCCACGAATTTTTGCCCGGGGCTGTTCATCTCGGTCCCGACAACGACGGGCAGATGCCGCTTTTCGGCCAGTTCAATCACATGGTAGAGATTGTCCGTTTTTTCATTTTTTGCTCCGGGAGTATAATTTCGGTCGGGGATGACGTTTATTGCGGCCGCACCGGTGCTCATCGCTACATCCAGAAGCTCCTCGATATCTTTTTCGCCCTGGCTCGTTCCATCCAGCCAGGTATGTACCGGTATTGCGCCGCAAGCTAAAATAAATCGGTTCGTATCAGCCATCATCGGGAAGGAGCCTTTGTCGGGCGGTATATATCCGACGCCGCCACGTTTCATAGTTTTCGCTCGAATTGCATCCAGCAATTTTCTGCCATGGGGCAATGCCAACGGCTCTATCTCAACACCCAGTTTCTCAGACCAGAATTTCGCGAGTCCATCTTCATCGCTGAAGATTTCCTTTGCCTTCTGTGCGTAGGCAAAACACATATGCCTTTCCGTGGCGTTGCCGCCCGGTGTCAAAACAAGCACATCTTTTTCATAATCCAGTTCCACAGGCTTTAGGTGCTGGTTTACCCGTCCCATTAAATCCCGATTTCTCTTTTGCGCTGTGTCGCGAAGGTTAAGCAAAAACTGTTTTTGTTCACCGGCCAATTCGGCTTTGGGAAATCCAACTCCCATGTGATACGAGATACCCGGTTCACCGGGTGAGTTTATTACCCGAGTAGCAAATTCCGGCACATAGACCCTTGTCTCCAGACCGGCACAGGCCTTGAGGCCGAGCATCCGGGCGGCGGCAAGAAATTCCTCCAGGGCATCGAGCACATCAAAATCCACCACTCCCGCAACGGCCAACCCGGCCTTGCGAGCCAACCAGGCAAATTTGCTGGGAGAATAGCTATAAGCGTTGTAAGAAAAAAAAGTATGGCAGTGCAGATTAATATCCGTGCCTGCTTCGGGCAAATCGATTTCACCAGCCTCGGCTTTTTCACAAAGCGCCGTCAAAGCCTGCATTCGTTCGTCAGGGTCGAAACTATCCAGCTTACGTTCGAGTTCTTCAACCAAAATGGACCTTTCTTTTGTCGGCAATTTTACGCCTTGTTCACTTTTTCGTATTGTTTATCCCAGAGAGAGACATCCTGCGGCTGATATTCTTTAAGGTTAAATGAATTGCGGGCAATTTCTCTGACCTGTTCGAGGGATTCTATTTGTCCGGTTGCCCTTGCCTGCATAAGGATATTACCGCTGGCGGTTGCTTCTATCGGGCCGGTGATTACCTTCTTGCCAAGGGCGTTGGCCGTGAATTGACAAAGCAATTCGTTCTGTATGCCGCCGCCGACAATATGCAGTATCTCAATCGTTGTTCCTGAAGCATCTTCTATAGCTTCCATCACGGAGCGATACTTAATTACAAGGCTTTCCAGTATTGTTCTTATCATTTGCCCCTTGTCGTCGATTGGGTCCTGGCCCGTCTCGGTGAGGTAATCATTTATTCTTTTCGTCATATCTCCGGGTGCAAGGAACCGGCCGTCATCAACGTCAATGTACCTGGTAAACGGTTCGGCTTTATCAGCCAAAGCCGCCAGGTCCGTATAGGAAAGGTCTGTTCCCTCACGCTGCCACTGTCTTCTGCATTCCTGCATCAGCCACAGCCCCATTATGTTTTTGAGAAGTCGAATTGTGTTGTCAACTCCACCCTCATTCGTGAACTCATAATGAAAGGTCTTATCATCGACAATTGCGCCGGGCACTTCAACGCCCATAAGTGACCAGGTTCCAGATGAAAGATATGCCCAGTTGGCCTCTCCGGCAGCAGGCACGGCAACAACGGCCGAAGCGGTATCGTGCGAGCCGATAGCAAGAACCGGAACAGAGCCGCAGCCAAGCTCGATTCCCATCCTGGAAGACAACTGGCCAACAACAGTTCCGGGCCGGACGATTCTGGGCATGATGCCAATCGGTAAAGATAGTTTTTCCAGGACCTCTTTGGACCATTTTCCGGTCCTCATATCCATAAATTGTGAGGTGCTTGCAAGGGTGTATTCGGCGAAAATCTTGCCGCACAGATAGTATGAGACCAAATCTGCAATGAAAAGTAGTTTCGTAGCTGTGGCCAGTGCAATAGAATTATTGAGGCGCATTGCGAGCAGTTGATAAACGCTGTTTAGCTGCATAAACTGAATGCCGGTATTTTCATAAATGTCGCGTTTGCTTATCATCTCAAACGCCTTTTCCCTCATCCCATTGGTCTGGCTGTCGCGATAGTGATAAGGATTTTCAATCAGTTTGCCATCTACGTCGAGCAGGCCAAAATCTACACCCCAGCTATCGACTCCTATACCCCAGACCTGAGTGCCTGCGGCTTTTGCCGCTTTGGCTATACCGGTTTTAATCTCCGACAGCAGTTTGTCAAAATCCCAGCGTAGCGAACCGTTCTCTTTGATGGGCCCGTTACTGAAACGATGTATTTCCTCGAGAATAAGTTTCCGTGCAGAAACCGAACCAAGCATTACTCTGCCGCTCTCAGCGCCGAGGTCAACGGCGATATATTTTTTTATTTCCGCCATCGTCAACTCCTTATAACAAGTGTTTAATTCTGAAGAAAAGATTTTATAACCCAGATTCCCTCCTTTTGCAACCGAAAATCGAGATGTGGAAAAAGGAGATTGAGAATATGTTCATAAATTCCAGAGGCTTTAGTTTACGGTTTTTGGCCTTCCTGGATGGTCTTTGGACAATCGAAATCCCGGCTTTGAGAAAAGCGAAGAGACAATGAGTACACTACTGAAGTCTTTTTCCGTCAGTCCCTGCGTTAAATCAAACAGTTTGAAGTGATTCGTTGGGCTGGAAGCGTATTTTTGCCTGGCCGATAAGATAAAAACTACCGGTAATACAAATCAGGTCTTCTTTGCTGACGGCGCTTTTTGCGAGCAGCAGCGCCTGACCCAAACTGGCGGCGGTCTGGCACATTTTTCCGCATATCTCGGTGTACATTTCATCTAAATCTTCCGGCGAGACTGCTTTAGGAGAATTGCTGCGTGTGAAAATGACCTTGTCAGCGCCGAATTGTAATTGATGCAGCATTCCTCTGACGTCCTTGTCAGAGTTGCAGCCGAAGATTACGATCATAGAATCATAAGGAATATTCTGGCCTACTGCGTGAATCAATGCCTTAATGCTTGCGGCATTGTGAGCGGCATCGATCATAATTCTCGGGTCATCCCAAATCATCTCCATTCGCCCGGCCAGTGAGACCTTGTAAAGACCCTCGGCGGCTTTGCCGTTGTCTATCTTGTAGCCGGCTGATTTTAGTTTATCCAGCATTGCTAAAGCCAGGCCGCAGTTGATTGCCTGATGCCTGCCGTGCAGGGGTACCCTGAGATGCTCAAATTTACTTGTCGGCGTTGACAGACATATTCTTGTGTGCGGGCCGTGCTCTCGCGAGGTTTCAAAACGCTGCGAAAAATCGATATCGCCGCCGGTTACGCTCAATGGCGACTGGATGGCGGTAGCCTCCGTTCTTAGTACCCGCATCGCCAGGGGGTCCTGCTGTACGGTAACAGCGGGTACACCACGCTTGAAAATTCCAGCTTTCTCTTTTGCGATGCTGTCAATAGTATTGCCAAGCAGGTTCTGATGGTCAATACTCAAGCTGGTTATGCCGATGACTTTGGGCATAATAACGTTTGTGCTATCCAGTCTTCCGCCCACACCGGTTTCAATTATGGCAATATCAACCTCTTCATCGAGGAAATACATAAACGCCAAAGCCGTCATAATCTCGAAGAAAGTCGGCTGGTCTGTCTTTGACATCTTCTCAACGGGGGCATAAACTCGGTTTAGCAGGCCGCGCATTTCCGATTCGCTGATCATTGTTGAATTAATCGCAATCCGCTCATGAAGGTGTACTACGTGGGGGGATGTGTATAATCCAACTTTATAGCCATTTGCTTCGAGCATCCTGGCTAACATAGTAGCGGTTGAGCCTTTTCCTTTTGTACCGCCTATATGGACTGTATGTATTTTTTTGTGTGGACTGCCCAATAGTGAGAGCAGTTTTTGCATCCTGTTGAGGTTGAACGTTGTGACATTATAGCGCAGGCGCTCCTGCTTTTCGTAGTCAGTCCTTTCAAAAAGGTAGGCAAGGGCCTGTTTATAGGTCTTAAAAGCCTTTTTGCCCTTGACACTGACGACCTTAGAGGTTTTTGTCTTTCGTTTCTTTCCGGTTGTTTTTATTGTTTTTACCATACACTAACGCAACTATGACAATTATAGCGGTTAAAAGTATATTAGTCAAGCCGGAAGCCGAAAAACACCTCACTCAACACGAGGAAAAGTAACATAGGACATTGTTAATAAAGGGCTTACAAAATACTTAACTTTATATTATTATCTTTTCAAACAACCCTTGCATAAGCATTACTTAATACGTATTCACTATTTCTTATACTTTGACATAATCAGCTTAATATTAGCGATTAAGGAGGCCTACTTTCATAGTTTATCAGTGGTTAATCCAGGTTTCTATCTATATAATTAGCTGCGTGGAAACGACAAAGCCAAAACAAGCTTTTATTTTTACACTACAGAGCTTAAACCAGCTTCTTTGGCCGGCAGTATGTATTAATTGCCGAGAAAGTATCTGCGAAACCGATAAAGACTTGTGCCAAAAATGCTGGTCCCAGGTTCTGGCCTGTACGGGTACCGATTACTGCGGTCGCTGCGGCCGAGATGCCAGCAAATTTGCTCTCGTGGAAGGCGCCTGCCCCAATTGCCAGGGTAAAAAAATTAATTTTGAAAGTATAGCTCGCAGCGGAGTTTATAGAGAAGCAATGAAAGAAATGATATTGGCCCTGAAAAAAGGCCGAACGGAACTGGTTTCGATAATTGGATTTTTGGGCAATTCCACCTTGGAAGGGAGCGGCTTTTATAACGATATTGAACTTTTCGTTCCAGTACCACTGCACTGGTCGAGACGATTAGCCCGCGGCTACAATCAAGCACATCTTTTAGCGAGGAAATTAAAGCACCCTACAGCCAAAATCAGTAACAATCTTGTTCGAATCCGCAGAACCAAATTACAGCCCGCAATGGCAAGCCCCACGGCACGAGCCAGAAATGTCGCCGGCGCTTTTGCTGTCCGTCGTAGAAATAATTTTGCTAATCGCAGGATATGTCTCGTTGATGATATCAAAACAACCGGAGCAACGCTGAATGAGTGTGCAAAAACGCTGAAAGACGCCGGTGCTTCAAAAGTATTTGCATTAGTTTTAGCAGTCGCGGGGCAAAATGCCATCTAACTACAATACCAGAAAACTACATTTAGGAGAAGGAAACAAGTAATGGTTAAAACAAAGCAATCTATAATCATAATGGTAATGGTTTTATTCATCGCAGGGGCAGTATGTGGCAAGGCAATCGAGGCAGACTGGCTCGTAACACAAATTAAAGAGCCGGTTAAGATTGAAAAACAGCTCGATGGCAGGGAAATTGTTCTGAGCAACGGATTAATCAGCCGAGCATTTCGTCTGGCGCCCAATGCGGCTACCATCGCCTATGATAACCTGATGAGGGGCGAATCCATCATCCGCGGAGTCAAGCCGGAGGCGATAGTCGAACTCGACGGACAAAAGTATGAAGTCGGAGGTTTGCACGGGCAGGTCGAATACGCATATCTATTGCCCGAATGGATTGATTCCATGAGCAGCAATCCTGATGCCTTTTTGTTCCGGAGCTTCGAAACCGGCAAGATAGAAGAGCGATTCAACTGGAACCGCAAGCGTTATTCCTCAAGCACAAACTGGCCTCCTTTAGGTAAGACCCTGAGTCTGCATTTCAATCCGCCAAGCGGCAAACTCAAAGGATTGACTCTCTCTGTCCATTATGAAATGTACCGAGGCATTCCTCTGTTAGCAAAGCGGCTGACAATTCACAACGGCAGCGATGAACCGGTCAGACTCAATACGTTTACCAGCGAGATTCTCGCAGCAGTAGAGTATGAGTCAATGGTGGAACAACCGGCTCAGTGGGAGTATCCTAATATTCATATCGACAGCGATTACGCCTTTCACGGGGGGGATCCGAAAAGCGCCAACAAAACAACGAACTGGGTTGTTGATCCACAGTACAAAACGCAAATCAACTATCTACGAAAGACACCGCTGATGTTAGAGAGCCGCCCGCCGATAGGTCCGGATGTGATTATAGCCCCGGGCAAAACATTCGAATCATTTCGAACGTTCGAGCTAATACATGACAGTACCGAACGCGAACGCAAGGGTCTGGCAATACGCAAGATGTATCGAACCATCGCACCGTGGGCCACGGAAAATCCAATAATAATGCATGTTCGTCATGCAAATCCAAAAGCAGTTCGCCTGGCAATCGACCAGTGCGCTGAGGTCGGGTTCGAGATGGTGATAATGACATTCGGCAGCGGTTTTAATATGGAAAATATTGACCCGAAGTATATGGCGCAGATGAAAGGATTAGTCGATTACGCTCACAGCAAAAATGTCGAGCTTGGCGGGTACTCGCTTTTGGCCAGCCGCAGGATAAGTGATAAACACGATGTTATCAACCCTCAGACGGGCAAAACCGGCGGCGCCATCTTCAACAACTCGCCGTGTTTGGGCAGCGAGTGGGGCAGCGAGTATTTTAGGAAAATCAAAATCTTTATCGAACAAACGGGCCTTGACCTGCTCGAACACGATGGATCTTATCCCGGTGACGTTTGCGCATCGACAAACCATCCGGGGCATAGCGGCCTCAACGATTCGCAATGGAAACAGTGGAAAAAGATTACCAATTTTTACAAGTGGTGCCGCAGCAGGGGTGTCTATTTGAACGTTCCCGACTGGTATTTTTTGAACGGCTCGAATAAAAGTGCTATGGGCTATCGTGAGACCAACTGGTCGCTGCCGCGTGAAAGGCAGGTTATTCTCGGCCGACAAAACATATTCGACGGTACCTGGAAGAAAACACCGAGCATGGGCTGGATGTTTGTGCCGCTGGTTCAGTACCATGGCGGCGGAGCCGCGGCCACGCTCGAACCGCTCTCGGAACACCTCGACGCTTATGGTGCGCACCTTGCGCAGAACTTTGGCTCAGGCGCGCAGGCCTGCTATCGCGGGCCGCGTCTGTACGATACCGATGAAACAAAAGCAATCGTAAAAAAATGGGTGGACTTTTATAAAGAGTACCGCGATATACTCGATTCCGACATCATTCATGTGCGCAGACCCGACGGACGCGATATTGACTGCATTCTGCACGTCAATCCGCAATTGAAAATAAAAGGTATGGCAATGGTCTATAATCCTCTGGACAGGGCCGTCAAAAAAGAATTGAAACTTCCACTCTATTACACGGGGCTTACCGAAACAGCACGTATTCGCCGGCAGCAGGGCAAAAGCAGGAATTACAAACTTGATCGCGAATATAACGTCAAAATACCGATTGATATAGCCCCCAAAGGGATTACCTGGTTTGTTGTTCAATAGCGACGGGGCAGGCCGAGATTTTTTATAACTAAAGTATTTCGTGCTTTACTACGGCGCGGTAGAGGCCATTGATGCGCTTGCCGTCGACGATTGTGGGGGAATATTTTTCATTTCTCGGCTGAAGACGAACTTTGTCGTCCGACTCGAAGAACACCCTCTTGAAGGTCGTTTCATGCGGCATTGCGAAACGGACAAAACAGTCATCACCATTATGCACTTCGGTGGCGGGTGAGAATATCACTATATCACCTTCATGAAATTTCGGTTCCATAGAATCGCCGACTACCCGGACAGCAAAAGTGTTGGGGTCGTGCAGGTCCGGACAGCGAATATAATCATCGGCTATGCCAACAGGATAGTCGAGGTCGTTAAAATCAGTAGGATAGCCGGCTGAAACTTTGTTTATCACGGGCACTAACCGGCCGGGCGCCAGAGGTAATTTTTCCTGCTCGACGTTCAAGTCACTTTCAGCAAGAAGCTCGGTCAGCCGGTTTGAATCACCTTTTTTATCTATAAGGTTTTTGGCAATGTGCCGCCATTTCTGATTTTCGGCCTCGGCGGACTCGTATTCCTGGCGAACATCGGCGGGCAGACCCTCTATATGAGCAATATGCAGCAGCAGGCCCGAGTCAAACTCAAGTGTCTTTTCAAGTTTGGTAAGCAACTCGTCGCTGGGCGGATTCTTTACCTTGCCGGTTTCGATAGTGGACAGGTACGGTTTTGAAAAACCGATGCGATTACTGACTTCATCGAGGGTCAAATGTAACTGCTCGCGTTTTTTTCTTATTATTTGCCCCAGAGACATACCATATCCTTAAACTTTTCACACATTAGCGAACTTCAATAAGCTCGTAACTGCTGCTTCCCAAGCCGATTCGCTCGGCGTGCTCAATTTGATAGCGCGGGTCGAGTTTATCATTTCCAATGAGATCCGCAAGTTTTTTGCCCGCTTTCTTTTCCATCAAATCCAGCGTTGCCTTATCGAGAGCAACAGGGTCTCTCGATGCTGCTATGCCAATATCATCAACTATTTTGTCCATATCCGGCTCGCTAAAACAATCGCAATCTTTAGTCACGGACATTAAAAAGTTAAAACAGGCAACCCTGTTTTCTTTGCCCTTCATTACGCCCAATGCGTGCTCAGCGATGCTCTTTTGCAATACTTCGTCTTCTTCGCCCCAATTGCATATTACGGCGCCGAATCTGCACGCGGCCATACACTCGGCACAGCCTATACATTTATCTTCGTCTATGTGAGCTTTGACATCGTCAAGTGTAATTGCATCGGCGGGACAATGCTCATAACATACGCCGCATCGTGTACATTCGTCACCTATACCGAGGTTAAGGGCGGCGTGCTGTTTTAACTTGCCCCTCTTGCTTGCACAACCCATCCCCAAAGTTTTGAGCGTAGCTCCGAGGCAGGCCGCGACATGGCCGGTCAAATGAGCCACCGAAAGGAGCGACTGGCTGTGAACTATACCGGAGGCAATGAAAACCTGTTTATCTATTTCGCCGTCTATATCAACCGGCGTTTCACTTGTTCCTAACAAACCATCGGGCACAACAAATGGAATCCCTAAAACATCTAAATTAAAACCGTGTTCAATAGCCAGAGCGGTATGGTCGATGGCATTGTGTCTTCGCCCGACATATAATGTGGTTGTGTCGGTTACGAATGGTTTTGTTTTCAAGGCGATCAGCTCATCGACAAGTCCCTTAATGCATGGAGCCTTTGTGTATGTGTTGTTACTGCCTTCACCAACATGAACCTTAACCGCCGTAAAATCATTTTCCTTAAAGCATTCTGCAAAAGAACCCGCCTTAAAGAGCTTTCGTGCCTTTTCGGAAATCACCTGCTCACCGTCATTAATAGATGCTTTAATAAAATATACTTTAGAAGCCATAAAACCACCATTCGAGATTAAACAGAACAAATCATTATTGTATAATGGTTCATCATAGTAAAACAATACTCCGATTATATTATATTTTCACCTAACTGCAAGAAATGTTTAGAAACTGTTTCAATACTCAATTTCCGCTATGAAAGCAGATGCTCAATCAATATTTTTATACCAAGGCCGATAAGCACCAGTCCGCCGACAGCTTCGATTTTGTTTTCGAAAAAGTGTCCGTATTTTTTGCCGATGCAAACACCAAGATACGACAAGGCAAAAGTTACCAGACCTATTATTATCACCGCAGCGATAATCGAATTGGTGATAAATGAAAG